>NZ_JBHVCT010000007.1:24234-136912 GCF_042803195.1 Streptomyces sp. NPDC057428 | reverse complement strand
ACACCATGCGCCTGGTGTCGCAACCGCCCTTCCCATGACCGAGAGCAGTACTTGTCGACACCGTTCAGGGCGAGCCACTACCACCGATTCCCGGCCTGGTGAAACCCTCGTATCTCCGGATTCTGACCAGGCCGTCGCCAGTTCCGCGACGCGGTTCACGTCCTGCCGCCGGGAGATCTGGCATGCCGCCGATTCCGAACCTTCGTACAGCCCCCGCCACCGCCATTGCCACCGACGACCCGTGGAGCCGGTTCTACGAGTTCATCGGTTACGCGGTCGGACAGCAGTGGAGGGATCAGGGCGCATCGCTCAGTTCCTCCAGTGGCTCGTCGTCGACGCGGGCAACCGCCGGCCCGCCGAAGGCGCGCCCTGGAGCCGGCAAGGCCGCCTGAGGGCTGTACTTCTCGGCATCCTCGATCGGGATGATCCGCACCTTGTCCTTCGTGCCACGGGGCCCGGGCCGGACCACGATCCGGTGGACGACCATCGACAGGGCTTGACGCTTCGCCCAGGCCTCCAGCCCCTCCCACTCGGTGAGGATGCCCCGGAACACCTGGGGGCTCGGGGCCACGGCCGGCACCGGCACGCTCTCCCGCTGCTCGATCTGCACCTCCAACTTGGCGATCGCGTCGGTCAGCTCCCGATAGCGGTGCTCGTAGCTCTCCAGCCTTGATCATGCCCTTGGTGTAGAGCGTGACCAGCCGCTCCAGTTCGGCGTTCCGCTCGTTGAGCTGGGCATACTGATCCACTTCAACGGGCCGTGCCACCGGGGTCGCCGCGGCCTCCCTGGCCGAAGCCGCCGCGATGGTGTCTCCCTCCGGAGTGACCCGCGACACCAGGAACGAGCGGACTGCGTCTTCCACGACGGTGAGGAGCACCGTGCCACCCGCGCACGTGGCCCCGCGAACCTTCGCCGAGCAGCGGAAGAACACCGAAATCCCGCTGTCACCGTTCTTCCGCTTGTACTTCGTGCTACCGGACACCATGCGCCAGCCGCACAGATCGCAGTAGATCAGGCCCGTCACGCTGTGAGCCGGGGAATTGTCCCGAGTACTGCCCGACCTGCTTCCCCGCCGCGCCTTGTACGCCGTCCAGAGGTCCTCGGGAACGAGCGGATCGTGAATCCCTTTGATCCACTCGATGCCGGGAGCGTCCACGTGGCTGCTCCCGAGCTCCTTCCGGTACTTGGTCGGCTGGTGGCGTACGTATCCCGCCTGGTAGCCGCTGTCGAGCATCCGGTACCACTTGCCGATGGTCAGGACCGCCCCTTCACGGGTGCGCAGGCCGCGCGCTGTCATGTCGACCACGATGCGGTTCATCGGCTCTCCGGCCGACAGGCGCTCGAACATCTCCCGTACGTAGGCGGCCTCCGACTCCTCGACGTGGAGAGCTCCCACACGGCACTTCTCGCAACGCGAGTCAGGATCCCCCTCCAGCGGGCGCCGGCACTTTCCGTAACCGAATCGGAGCTGACCGTCGTGGGTGACGCCGCGGTTGCGTCGGTGGTCGTGGGTCTCCATCCAGGATTCACGACTGCGGTCGACCTCGTACTCGGCGACGATCAAGTGCGTGTTCCGGCCGAGCCGACCGCCGCTGCTGGAGGTGTCGATATCCTCCTTCGCCGCCCGGATCTCTCCGCCGGCCTGCTCCAGGCGCTTGATGTTGTAAGAGCTCAAGGTCGCGTCACGCCCGAACCATGACCAACGCCACACCAGAACTACGTCCGCTTCGCCCTTTTTTGATTCGTTGGATGATCTGCTCCACCTGGCGTTTAGCGAAGTACTTGCCACTCAGGTTGAGGTCCTGCAGCACGTCGATGACGACCATGCCCTCGCGCTCCGCCAGCGTGTTGCACGCATCGATCTGGAGTTCGGGTGAGATCTTCTCGTCCTTGTCCCTGTACCGTGATACACGCACGTAGATGATGGCGCGCTTGGGCTGCTGGGGAAGCGAGGAGCCGGTGAGCAAGCCTGGAGTCACGGCCGATCCCACCCTTCTTGATCCTGAGCGGACGTTTGTGTCATGAGTACTAGTATCGGAATCGTCGGCCTGCCGAATGTCGGCAAGTCGACCCTGTTCAACGCCCTGACCAAGAACGACGTGCTGGCGGCCAACTACCCGTTCGCCACCATCGAGCCGAACGTCGGCGTCGTGGGTGTCCCCGACCCCCGCCTGAACAAGCTCGCCGAGATCTTCAGCTCGCAGAAGCTCCTCCCGGCCACCGTCGACTTCGTCGACATCGCGGGCATCGTGCGCGGTGCGAGCGAGGGGGAAGGCCTGGGCAACAAGTTCCTCGCGAACATCCGCGAGTCCGACGCGATCTGCCAGGTGATCCGCGCGTTCAAGGACGAGAACGTCGTCCACGTCGACGGCAAGGTCTCGCCGAAGGACGACATCGAGACGATCAACACCGAGCTGATCCTGGCCGACCTCCAGTCCGTCGAGAAGGCCGTCCCGCGCCTGACGAAGGAGTCCCGCCTCCAGAAGGAGAAGGTCGCGGTCCTCGCTGCCGTCGAGGAGGCCCAGAAGATCCTCGAAGCGGGCGACACCCTCTTCTCCCGGGGCATCACCGCCGGCACGGCGAAGGGCCGGCTGCTCCACGAACTGCACCTGCTCACGACGAAGCCCTTCCTCTACGTCTTCAACGTCGACGAGGACGAGCTGGTCGACGAGGACTTCAAGAACGAGCAGCGCGCCCTGGTCGCCCCGGCGGAGGCCATCTTCCTGAACGCCAAGATCGAGTCCGAGCTGATCGAGCTCGACGACGATGAGGCCCTCGAGCTCCTCCAGTCGATGGGCCAGGAAGAGCCCGGCCTGGCCACTCTCGGCCGCGTCGGCTTCGACACCCTGGGCCTGCAGACCTACCTCACCGCAGGTCCGAAGGAAACGCGCGCCTGGACGATCAAGAAGGGCGCCACGGCCCCCGAGGCTGCCGGTGTGATCCACACCGACTTCCAGAAGGGCTTCATCAAGGCGGAGATCATCTCCTTCGACGACCTCGTCGAGACGGGCTCGGTCGCCGAGGCCCGCGCCAAGGGCAAGGCGCGCATGGAGGGCAAGGACTACGTGATGCAGGACGGCGACGTGGTGGAGTTCCGCTTCAACGTCTAGCGGCTGATTCCTTGATCGGCCGATGCGGCTGGTCAGCATAGGAAACCCCAGTTCAGGGGCCAGGTCTTCGGGTCTGGCCCCTTCCTGTTTTCTCCGGTGGATTCAGCCCTTTTCCGGGTCGTGTGCTGACTTGGTGCTGACCCTGCGGAGGGGGTTGGGTCGGTGATGAGCTGGGCTTTCGAGGGGGCAGTGAGGGCGCCGGGATGGCCCTGGTGAGGGGGAGGAGGGGCGAAGCCCTCAGCGGCCCGCTCGCGGGCCCTCTTTATGCAAGAACGCGCATAGTCGCGAGAGTGCATAGACGGCCGTGCATGGCGTCCGTACCGTCGTTCTGGGCGGCTCCGGCAGGGGGCTGCGGACTTGGGGGTTCACGTGTCCGAGCGCACTGGATTGACCCGGCTGACGGGCGGAGACGACAAGAACGGCAACGGAAGCGGGGAGTGCGGACAGGGCGACTGCCCGAACGTGTACCGCACCGAGAAGGGGAGCATCGTGGTGCAGGGAGACCTGTTCGACGGCTTCACGCCCCCGCAGGGGGAGGGCCTGGTGGAGATTCCGGAGAGCGTGTTGCGGGAGGCAGTCCGTGCTCTTGGCTGGTGAGAAGTGGCAGGCGAAGTTCAGCGAGTTCACGAGTGAGGCGTGGCGGCTGGAGACACGCCCCGTCTACCGCGTGCCACAGGAGGCGGACGAGTTCTCCCGGTTCCTCGCAGGGGAACGGTTCCCCGGCCCGTACGAGGACGACTGGACGGCGCTGATCCGCAGGCACCGCGAGACCGGCGGGACGATCGGCCGCGTCCATGTGGTGACGCGTCCGCTCTCGGACTACCTGCGCTTCGAGTTCGAGCGGTACTACCGCCATCAGGCTCCGGTGGGGGAAGACATCCGCATCCTCGATGTCACGGATCGGACGAACCCCGTGGCAGGTGTCGACGACTTCTGGATGTTCGACCGCTCCACGGTCGTCCTGATGAAGTACGCCGACGACGGGACGCAGATCGAGCGGGAACTGTACGAAGGTGACCCCGCCCCGTTCCTGGAGTACCAGCGCATCGCTCTCGCTGAGTCGGTCCCGTTCCTGGAGTACGTGACTGCGTGACGTTCGAGCCCGAGCAGCTCGGCCAGTCCGCTCAGGAACTCGCCGCCACGCTGCGGAAGCTGCGCAAGCAGGCCGGTCTCTCCGGGGACCGGCTTGCCGCGCGCTGCAACATGTCGCAGTCGAAGGTGAGCCGCATCGAGAATGGTAAGGTGCGCCCCACCTTGGTGGACATAGAGCGCCTGCTCACTGCTCTGGAGGCCCCGCCGGCGCTGGTGGCCGAGGTGTCGGCGCTGGCCCGTATCGCCGCGACGGAGTGGCAGGACGCCCGCTCGATGCGTCGCAAGGGCCTGGACAAGAAGCAGCTCGAACTGGCAGGTCTGGAAGCGTCCTCGTCGCACTTCCGGTTCTTCCTCCTGTCCATGCTCACGGCTCTGCTGTCGACTCCGGAGTACATCCGGGCCAGCCTGGAGCACATCCCCGGTGAACACAGCCGGGCGGTGGCGAAGAAGCTGGAGCGGCAGGACATCCTCTACGACCGCCGCAAGCAGTTCACGTTCCTCGTCACCGAACAAGCCGCGCGCTCCCCCTTCGTCCCGCCGGACGCCATGGCCGTGCAACTGGACCGGTTGGCGTCGCTCACGCACCTGCCGAACCTGCGCCTCGGCGTGCTGCCCCTGGACACCCGGCTGCCGGGCTGCCCGCTGAACACCTTCACCGTCTACGACGAGCGCTTGGCGACGGTGGAGACGACGACGGGGGTCATGGTCTTCCGCGACCCACGGGACATCCGGATGTACCTCGACGAGTTCGCCGGGTACGAGGAGCTGGCGCTCTTCGGTGAGGACGCACGGAATCGCCTTGCGGACTGGACCGCGGCCTTCCGAACCTGATCTTTAGTCCAGGACGTGACTGAACCTCGATGACGTCCCTGTCTGCGGGAATGATGCCGTGTCATCGGAGAACCCAGGCGGGGAGACGTACGAGATGCGCGATACGTACAAAGCACAGACGACGATGTCCGAGACGGTGGCGCTGTCTCTGCCGCCGGTACGTCCGGAGCCCGTCGCGGGCTGCCGGGACTGTCTCGGCTTCGCGGTGCAGCGGGTCAACGCGGGGTCGGTCGGGGACTACTCTAGGGTCTCGGACATGAATGTGACCCTGCGGGCGCACCTGCGCGACACGCACGGGGGCGATCAATGACCCGCGCCGTGCTGCGGTACGTGACGCACCGGATCACCCAGCACCCGGACACCGACGTGACGTTCGAGGCCGAGTGTCTCCACTGTGAGTGGACAGCACATCCATCGGTAGACGGGGCGGCCGTGGACATCGAGTGCATGGGCCACACCGGGCGCAGCGGACACAAGGGGTTCCGGCGTTTGTGCACTTCGTTTGCGATAGTGGCCAGGATCGATAGCGGTGAGAGACCTGACTCGTCGAGTGGAGAGGTCCGTCCGTCCGAAGCCGCGGGTGGTGGGGTATGACCCCTTGAAGCCCGCTTCACCGGCCGCCACGTCTTAGCAGCTCGGATTCCGCCACGGTTCCAAGGCCGACGAGAGCCTCCCAGCGCACCCCGTCAAGGCCAGCATTCCGGTAGGTCAGCGGCGGCAAGAGCGTCTCGGAGGGCCTCCGCCGGCACTGTGCGGGGCCCCTCACCCGGATGCTCAGGCTGCAGTCTCGTAGAGCCACCGGCTAACCAGGGTGTAGCCGTCAGGAAGCTCGTCCCCATCCGTCAGCTCCCTGTATCTCTCCCTGGCCTCCGGGCTGGCCTGCTGGCCAGGGGGGAGCCTTCGCAGGAAAGGGTCGCGGTCGGGGTCTGGATAGGACTGGCGGGTCTGGCTCGCAGCTTCAGGGGCGGAGAAAGGCTCCTGCGCCTCGCTGTCCTCGGCTTCGTCTTGCGTCATGCCGTCCGACTTGAAGACCATGACGGCAACAGCCACGCCCGCAGCGACGCCCGCGGTCATGACCGTGGCTTTGACTACGCGGGTCGTCCTCGGGTGCTTCTCGGCCCAGTCCTTCGCCCGCTTGCGGAAGGAGGTGGGCTCGCCATCGTCGTTGGTGGGCTCGTTGGGCGTGGAGTCAGTCACTCACACAGATTTACCGGACGCGGCCCTCAGCAGTCAGGCAATCAGCCGACATCGCCCGATCAGGTTCCGTGGCGCTCGTACGTCTTCAGGCCTCCGCGAAGGTGCATCCTTTGGTCGCCGCAGACCCGATTGCCGTCTTCGCTCTGTGGCCCGCCGGGCGTCCCTGCTGGCGGGGACCGCGAGTCGTCTCTCTTCCCATACAGGGCAGCTCGGTCGCTTTCTCTACTACGCTTCCCGCGTGGACTCGGCTGCCGTATGCGTGAAACTCGCATCGATGGCTGGAAGCGGCCGCGCGACGTGCGTCACGCCGCAGGCATCAGGGTTGGCGGCCCGCGCGACCGCCATGACATACCGGGAAGAAGAGCCTTGGCCCTCAAAAAGACAGACCTTTACAGCTCGCTCTGGAAGAGCTGCGACGAGCTGCGCGGTGGGATGGACGCCGGCCAGTACAAGGACTACATCCTCACGCTGCTCTTCATGAAGTACGTCTCTGACAAGGCAAAGGTCGACCCCGACAGCCTCATCGACGTTCCGCGCGGCGGTTCCTTCGATGACATGGTCGCCGCCAAGGGCGACAAGGAGATCGGCGACCGCTTCAACAAGATCATCAGTCGGCTCGCGGAGGAGAACGATGACCTGCGCAACGTCATCGACCTCGCCGACTTCAACGACGAGGAGAAGCTCGGCAAGGGCAAGGAGATGCAGGACCGCCTCTCCAAGCTCGTAACGATCTTCAGCGACCTTGACTTCCGAGGCTCCCGAGCCGAGGGCGACGATCTCCTCGGCGATGCCTACGAGTACCTGATGCGCCACTTCGCCACGGAGTCCGGCAAGAGTAAGGGGCAGTTCTATACCCCCGCCGAGGTGTCCCGCGTTCTGGCCAGGGTGGTCGGCATCACCAAGGACACCCGCCAGGACCAGACGGTCTACGACCCGACCTGCGGCTCCGGCTCGCTTCTCCTGAAGGTCGCTTCCGAGACCTCACGCGGCATCACCATCTACGGCCAGGAGAAGGACAACGCTACGTGGGCGCTGTCCAAGATGAACATGATCCTGCACGGGAACGAGGACGCCCTGGTTCTCAAAGGCGACACCATCACCAGCCCTCAGTTCACCAACGGCAACGCACTCCAGACGTTCGACTTCGCCGTGGCTAACCCGCCGTTCTCGATCAAGTCCTGGAGCAATGGGCTGGAGCAGGAGTACGGCCGCTTCGAGTATGGCCGGCCGCCGGAGAAGAACGGTGACTATGCCTTCCTGCTGCACATCCTCAAGTCGCTCAAGAGCACGGGCAAGGCGGCGGTCATCCTTCCGCACGGCGTGCTTTTCCGCGGCAACGCCGAAGCTGACATCCGTCGTCGCCTGCTGAAGCAGGGATTCATCAAGGGCATCATCGGCCTCCCCGCGAACCTCTTCTACGGGACCGGCATCCCGGCCTGCATCATCGTTCTGGACAAGGAGAACGCTGTCAGCCGTACCGGCGTCTTCATGATCGACGCGTCCAAGGGCTTCATCAAGGACGGTAACAAGAACCGCCTCCGCAGCCAGGACATCCACAAGATCGTTGACGTCTTCACGCGGCAGACCACGATCGACCGCTACTCGCGCATGGTTCCACTGTCGGAGATTGCCGATCCGAAGAACGACTACAACCTCAACATCCCCCGCTACGTCGACTCCTCCGAGCCCGAGGACATCCAGGACCTCCACGCCCACCTGCACGGCGGTATCCCCGACCGCGACCTCGACGCGCTCAGCGGTTACTGGGACGCCTTCCCGCAACTGCGAGGTCAGTTGTTCCAACCGAACCGTCCTGGCTACAGCGACCTGACCATCGACGTCAGCAAAGTTCAGCAGGCGGTCCTCGACTCGTCCGAATTTCAGAAGTTCACCGACGAGGCCCGCGAGCTTGCCGCCAGGTGGTTCGACGCCTATCGCAAGCAGCTCGAAGAGATTGACGCCAACACCAAGCCGAATGACCTCATCGCCACGATCGGTGACGACCTGCTCACCCGCTTCAAGCCGGTGCCCCTGCTGGACGAGTACGACGTCTATGAGCAGCTCATGACGTACTGGCATGACGTCATGCACGACGACGTCTTCATGGTCATGAACGACGGCTGGCTACATGCCGCCAAGCCGCGGCTGATCACGGTGAACAAGGATCGCAAGGCCTCGGAGACACCTGATCTGGTAGTGGGATCGGGGCGCAGCGCCGCCAAGTACAAGACGGATCTCATTCCGCCGACCCTGATCGTGGCGCGCTACTTCGCAAAAGAGCAGGCCGAGCTTGACGAGCTCGTGACGACAGTGGAGGAGTGCAGCCGCGCGGTTGAGGAGTACATCGAGGAGCACGCCGTCGAGGGTGGGCTCCTAGCGGATGCCGTGAAAGACGACAAGATCAACAGAGCCCTCGTCTCGGACCGCCTAAAGGAGGCGCGACACGAAGGTGTGGATGCCGACGAGGTAGAGGCGCTGGCGCACCTAATCAAGCTGTACAACGCGGAGGCGGTAGCCAAGAAGGCTGCCAAGGAGGCGGAGGCGGCGCTTCACCTCGCGACACTGAAGAAGTATGGCGACCTCACTGAGAGCGACGTGCGGACACTCGTACTGGACGACAAGTGGCAGGCGATGGTCTCGCGTCGCGTGTCCGCCGAAGTGGTGGCCCTGACGCTCGCTCTTGTTGCACGGATCCATCTGCTTGGTGAGCGCTACGTCGAGACAGTGGACATGCTGCATGAGCAGTTGAACGCCCTTGAAGCGAGGGTCAACGGGCACCTTGCGGTTTTGGGGGTACGGGCATGACGCCTACGACAGCGACGTGGCCCACGAAGACTCTGGCCGAGCTTGGAGCTCAGATTACGAGTGGTTCGCGAGGCTGGGCGTCCTTTTATGCTGATCATGGAAGCCTGTTCGTCCGCATCACGAATCTCAACCGAGGTGACATCCAACTCGACTTGACTAACTCGCGCTTCGTAGACATCGCTCCGAAGAATGTTGAGGCCGTACGGACGTGTCTCGCGCCTGGCGACCTTCTCGTCTCCATCACTGCCGACATCGGGATCATCGGATACGTGGACGAAAGGGTCCCGACTCCGGCCTACATCAACCAACACATTGCCCGAGTGCGTTTCGATTCGCGCTTGGCTGATAGTCGATTCGTCGCTTACTACCTGTCGAGTTGGGAGCCTCAGCGCCGGTTCGTTGGCGCTACCGACACTGGTGCCAAGGCAGGCATGAACCTGCCCGCAGTAGCCGCGCTGACCACTGTGGCCCCGCCCTTGCCTGAGCAGACGCGGATCGCTGAAGCTCTCTTGGACGCGGATGGGCACATCGCAGCCCTCGAACGCTTGATCGTCAAGAAGCAGGCGGTCAAGCAGGGGCTCATGCAGCAGCTCCTCACCGGAAAAACACGCCTTCCTGGATTCACCGAACCATGGTCGGCGCGGAGTCTGGGCGACCTGCTGGCCTACGAGCAGCCCGGTCGATACCTAGTGAGGACAACGAAGCAACTTGACGCAGGTCGCGTTCCCGTACTCACCGCTGGTAAGACATTCATTCTCGGATTCACCAACGAGCTCCATGGCATCTACGAGGCCCATCCGGTAGTGATTTTCGATGATTTCACCACTGCGTCGAAATACGTGGACTTTGACTTTAAGGCGAAATCATCAGCGATGAAGATCTTGAGCCCCAAGGGGAGTGTTTGCCTGCGCTTCATCTATGAGCGAATGCAATTGATCGACTTCCCACTCGGGGACCACAAGCGGTACTGGATCTCGGAGTACAGCAAGCAGGAACTCTTGGTCCCTGGTGAGGAGGAGCAGGCAGCCATCGCTCAGGTCCTCGCCGACGCGGACGATGAGATCGATGCGCTGAAGGTCCGAGTCGCAAAGGCCCGATCCATCAAGCAAGGCATGATGCAGGAACTCCTCACCGGACGTAAGCGCCTACCTATGGAGGGGGAGACAGCGGTATGAGTGACGTCGGGCAGGTTGAGCGCGAGGCTCAGAACCGAGTCGTGCGGTTGTTCAAGGAGCAGCTGAGCTACCGCCACCTCGGCAGCTGGGAACGCCGCGCTGGCAACTCGAATATTGAGGTCGAGCTGCTGGAGGTAAACCTCCTCGCCCGCGGCTACGACAGCACCCTCGTCAGCAAGGCGATCGACCAGCTGAAGAAGGCTGCCGCGCTCGGTAGTGGTCGTGACCTGTACGAGGCGAACCGCGCCGTTTACGGGTTGCTGCGCTATGGGGTCAAAGTCAAGTCGGGAGCAAGTGAGCGGTATGAGACGGTCAAGCTTATCGACTGGGACGACCCGCAGGCCAACGATTTCGTCGTCGTTGAGGAGGTGACGATCGTTGGGAAGCAGACGAAGCGACCCGACATCGTGCTCTACGTCAACGGCCTGGCTCTGGTGACCTTGGAACTCAAACGCTCTCGGGTCGCCGTGAGCGAGGGCATCCGGCAGACCATCGGCAACCAGAAGCCCGAGTTCATTCGGTCGTTCTTCTCCACCGTCCAGCTCGTGCTCGCCGGCAATGACGTAGAGGGCTTGCGTTACGGCGTCATCGACACACCCGAGAAGTATTGGTTGCAGTGGAAGGAGCCCTCTGAGGTCGAGGAGCCGCTGGACCGTGCGCTTCTCCAGATGTGCGGTAAGGAGCGGCTGCTTGAGCTGATCCATGACTTCACCGTCTTTGACTCCGGTGTCCGTAAAGCGTGCCGTCACAACCAGTACTTCGGCGTCAAGGCCGCGCAGGAACGTATCGGTCGACGCGAGGGCGGCATCATCTGGCACACCCAAGGCTCGGGAAAGTCGCTCACGATGGTGTGGCTGGCGAAGTGGATCCGGGAACTTCCGGGCGACACACGCGTTCTACTGATCACCGATCGCACCGAGCTGGACGAGCAGATCGAGAAGGTCTTCAACGGCGTCAACGAGCAGGTCTATCGCACCAGCAGTGGCGTGGATCTCCTGGACACCTTGAATAAATCCGCTGAGTGGCTTATCTGCTCTCTCGTCCACAAATTCGGTAGCTCGGCGGATGGTGCGGACGCAGCCGAGGCGAGTAACGAGTTCATCAAGGAGCTCAAGGCCAGGGTCCCCAAGGGATTCAAGGCCAAGGGCAACCTCTTCGTCTTCGTCGACGAGGCCCACCGCACCCAGTCCGGCAAGATGCACGACGCGATGAAGGACCTGCTGCCGGGCGCCATGTTCATCGGATTCACGGGAACGCCGCTGCTCAAGGCGGACAAGGCCACAAGCATGGAGACCTTCGGATCGTTCATCCACACGTACAAGTTCGACGAGGCCGTCGAGGACGGTGTCGTACTCGATCTGCGCTATGAGCCCCGCTCCATCGACCAGCACCTGACGTCGCCGGTGCAGGTGGACAAGTGGTTCGAGGCCAAGACCAGAGGCATGACCGACCTGTCCAAGGCGGAGCTGAAGAAGCGCTGGGGCACGATGCAGAAGGTCGTCTCCTCCGAGCCCCGGGCTAAGCAGATCGTGCAGGACATCCTCCTCGACATGGAGACCAAGCCTCGGCTGATGGACGGGCGGGGCAACGCCATGCTCGTGGGCGAGAGCATCTACCAGGCGTGCAAGTTCTACGAACTGTTCTGCAATGCGGGCTTCCGGGGGAAGTGCGCCATCGTCACTAGCTACGCGCCGCGTCCCGGCGACATCTCCAAGGAGGACTCCGGCGCAGGCCAGACGGAGAAGCTCCGCCAGTACGACATCTATCGCAGGATGCTCGCCGACCACTTCGGAGAGTCTGAAGACGTCGCTATGACGAAGGTCGAGCAGTTCGAGAAAGAGGTCAAGCGGCAGTTTGTCGAGGAGCCGGGCCGCATGCGCCTGCTCATCGTGGTCGACAAGCTTCTGACCGGGTTCGACGCCCCGAGCGCCACATACCTCTACATCGACAAGACGATGAGCAACCACGGCCTGTTCCAGGCGATCTGCCGGGTCAACCGCCTCGACGGGGACGACAAGGAATTCGGTGGCATCGTCGACTACCGGGACCTGTTCAACTCGCTCCAGGACACCATCAGCGACTACACCTCCGGTGCACTCGACGGGTACGAGCCGCAGGACATCGAGGGCCTGCTGACTGACCGGATCGGTAAGGCGCGAGAGGCTCTCGACGAAGCGCTGGAACGGATCCGCGCGCTCTGCGAGGTGGTCGCGCAGCCCCGGAACACGCTCCAGTACCAGCAGTACTTCTGCGCGGCAGAGCCGGGCAACGCCGGACAGCTCAAGGCCAACGAGCCCAAGCGGGTCGAGCTCTACAAGGCCGTGGCCGCCGTCACGCGGGCCTTCGTCAATCTGGCGAACGACATGGAAGCCGCCGGGTACACGAGCCAGGAGATTGAGAGCATCCGGGCTGAGATCCGGCACTACACGGCTGTCCGCGACGAGGTAAAGCTCGGGGCTGGCGAGGACGTCGACTTCAAGCAGTACGAGGCCGGTATGCGGTTCCTTCTGGACACCTACATCCAGGCAGACGCGTCCGAGGCCTTGTTCGACTTCGAGGAGACCGGTCTCGTCCAGCTCATCGTCGAACTCGGTGCCGGAGCCCTCGACAAGCTGCCGAAGGGAATCAGGAACAGTCCTGAAGCGGTTGCCGAGACGGTCGCCAACAACGTGCGCAAGCTGATCGTTGAAGAGCGTGCGACGAACCCGAAGTACTTCGACAAGATGTCGGAGCTGCTCGACGCCATAATCGAGGAACGGCGCAGGGGCGCGATCGAGTACCAGGACTACCTTGCCAAATTGCTGGAGACTGCCGCGCAGCTCGGCAGCGGAGAATCAGGCGACGCCTACAAGTACCCTGCCTGGGCCAACAACGGGGCACAGCGAGCGCTGGTCGACTTCTTCCTTCCCGATGAGCGGCTGGCTGTCGAGGTCGATACGACGGTGCTCCACTCCAAGCCGCACGCGTGGGTGGGGAACCCGTTGAGGGAGCGGCGGGTCCGTAACGCGCTCAAGCGAACACTGCCCGATGACTTCGATCGGCTTGACGAGCTCTTCGAACTGGTGAAAGCACGGCATGAGTACCACTAGCGCCCACTTTGCTGTTCGGGGCATCGATGTCCAGGTGATCTACAAGGACATCAAGAACCTGCACATCGGTGTCTACCCCCCCATAGGTCGTGTTCGGGTGGCTGCCCCTCAGCAGCTGGATGACGATCAGGTTCGCCTGGCCGTCATCCAGCGGTTGCCGTGGATCAAGCGCCAGCAGGACCAGCTGCGTTCAGCCCAACGGCAGTCGGTACGCGAGATGGTTAGTGGCGAGTCCCACTACGTCTGGGGCGTACGACGTCGCTTGAAGGTCATTGAGCGACCCGGGCGCCCGCACGTTGAAATCGACTGCGACCGAATGCTGCTGTACGTGCCGATTGGTACGAGTGAGGAGCGCCGCCGCGATCTGCTCGACAAGTGGTGCCGCGAGCAACTCCGTGAGGCGATTCCTGCGCTCATCGAGCGCTGGGAGTCGAAGCTCGGGGTTTCGGTGCCGTGGTGGGGCATCCGGCGGATGAAGACCAAGTGGGGCTCCTGCAACCGGGAGACTCGCCGCCTGTGGTTCAACTCCGAACTAGCCAAAAAGCATCCAGAGTGCCTTGAGTACGTCGTCGTGCACGAGATGGTCCACTATCTTGAACGGGGGCATGGCCAGCGCTTTGTCGAGTTGATGGACGGCTTCCTGCCGGACTGGCGCAGCCGCCGCGATGGTTTGAACGCGGCACCGCTCTCTGATGAGCTGTGGGCGGGACGTTGAGTGCGGCTGGAGTTGCTCGGGCCTGGACGTTCACCACGGCAACAGTCCGGCATCCGTTCTGGAGGCCGCGGAGACGGTGGGCGTACTTCCGTCGCTCGAAGACTTTGAGTGACGTTTATCAGGTATCCGAGTTAATGATGAGGGAAGCGTCCCGCTTCCTCCTCAAATCCATTAGATGACGATGACGAGGAAGGTGCTGGACCCCATGGCGAAGCTTCGGTTGACCGTAGGGCGAGGCCACGTCGAGGAGCTTGCTCGACTGCGTCATCCCGTTGGAGCCATCGAGGAGCTGATCTGGAACTCCCTCGATGCGGATGCTGAACACGTCACCGTGGAGCTTGAGCGCAACGACTTCGGTGGCGTCGACCGCGTCGCCGTGATCGACGACGGCACCGGTATCGACGCGGAGAAGTGCGGCGACTACTTCGAGCAGATCGGCACGTCGTGGAAGAAGCGGGCGCAGGCCAGCGAGATCAAGAAGCGTGTGCTGCACGGGAAGAACGGGCGAGGCCGGGTCCGGGCGTTCGCTCTCGGCAGTGAGGTGCGCTGGACCAGCGTGAGCGGGGCGCAGGGAAGCCGTCGCCGTGTCGTCATTGAGTCCGACCGCAGCTCCATGGATGAGTTCGATGTCAGTGATCCCGAGGCGACGGCCGAAGTGACAGGGACGGCCTTCGAGGCGTTCGGCGGCGAGGATCTCCAGAAGCTGACCGAGGACGCCGCCCGGAACGCACTGACCGCCGCCTTCGCACTTCATCTGGAGGCGTACCCGGACATCTGCATCACCTACGACGGGACGCGGCTGGACCCGGCGTCGGAGCAGGTTCACGTCGACACGTACGAGGTGGCGGCTCCGTCGGGAAGTCCTCACCCGCCGGCCCAGCTGAAGATCATCGAATGGTCGCGCCCGTACTCCCGGGCTCTGATCCTGTGCGACGGCCGGGAAATGTCGTTGGCGCAGCTGAAGCCGGAGATCCAGGCTCCGGGCTTCCATTTCACGGCGTACCTGTCCTGGTCGGGGTTCGAGGACGATTCGGTCGGCGACCTCGCCTTTGCCGATTGGACGCCGGAGGGGCCTGCTGCCGAGGTGCTGGCCGAAGCCCGGGAGCGTATGCGTGAGCACTTCCGTTCCCGTGCCGACGAGCGTCGTCAGGAGCTCGTCGACTCGTGGCGCGCGGAAGGTTTCTACCCGTATACCGGCGAGCCCGCCAACGACCAGGAGCGCGCGGAACGCGAGACCTTCGACGCCGTGGCGACCGCGGTCGTCCGGCACCTGCCGGCGAGCAAGAGGGCCCAGAAGGTGTCCTTCGCGCTTCTGCGCTCCGTCCTGACCCACGAGCCGGGCGAGGTGCTGCGCATCGCCGAGGAGCTCTTCGCGCTCTCCAAGCAGGAGCAGACGGAACTCAGCCGACTGCTGGACCGTACGCCTCTGTCTGCTCTTATCAAGGCGTCGACGGCGACGACCGGACGTCTCGATTTCCTGTCGGCTCTGGAGCACCTCGTCTTCGAGCCTGCGGCCAAGGGGCGGGTCAAGGAGCGCACCGAGCTGCACCGGATTCTGGAGAACGAGTGCTGGATCTTCGGCGAGGAGTACGGGCTTCACGTCAGCGACCGCAGTCTGAACGAGGTGCTGAGGCAGCACTGCCGTCTTCTCGGCCGGGACGCGCCAGCTCCGGACCCTGTCCAGAGAGAGGACGGGAGCCGGGGGATCGTCGACCTGATGCTGTCCCGCGCTGCCCGGCAGCGGAAGGGGGAGCGCCACCATCTCGTGGTGGAACTCAAGAGGTCGAGCGTCACCCTTGGTATGACCGAGTTCGCGCAGATCAACAGCTACGCACAGGCGGTCATGAACGACGACAGGTTCCGGGACCCCAAGGTGACCTGGGACTTCTGGCTCGTCGGCAATGCTATGGACGACGGCCTGCGTCAACTCGCCCACCAGCCGGACCGGATGCCCGGTTGCGCCGTCAACCAGCCCGCGTACCGGATCTGGGTGCGTACCTGGGGCGAAATCATCGAGGACGCTCAGGAACGGCTCCGCTTCTACAGCGAGCAGCTTGAGTACCAGTCGTCGACCGAGCACGCCATGGACTATCTGATCAGGGAACACGCCGACACGGTGGTGGACCTGGTGAGCGATGGCACGGTGCCCGTGGCGAGGTCGGGGGACAGCGGAACGATCGGAGCTGCCGTTAACCCGTGACGCGCTTCTCCACGTGGGCGCCACGAAGGGGCTCTGGTCGGTTTCTAAGGTCACTTGCCGTAGACAATGAGGTAGAACCGCACCGAGCGGGCCGCCAGGGCGGCCAGGAGGTGAGGCGGGCAGCAGCGAAGAGATAAGGGACTGCGTACAGATGGCCGCGTAGCGGCCGGGGGCAACAGGACTTGCCCGCTGCAGACTGGCAGGCCCCTTCGGGGCCGCTCTCTCGATGACGTTTCTGTCTGGGGGCGCTGTCGCGCCCCGCGTAGCTCTGCCGTCGAGTTGTACGTCTTTTGTCGGCCCCTCCGGGCCGACACTGTTGCTTCCTCTGCGCTGCCGGGTTTTCGATGGGGGCCGCGAAGCGGCCCTCTTCAAGGTTGGGACTTCGCGGCCTCACGGCCGCGCTCTCACCAGGGGGAAATCTACTTCCTCTTGCCGTTGAACTAGATAGAGAAGAGCCGAAGAGATAGCCCCTGGCAGGACTGGGCAGTGGTGCACGCATGAGGTGAACCGGGGTCACGCTGCCCGTGAAGTACTGGCCTTGTGCTGCCAGGCCGAGCGCACTCCGTGGGTGCGGCACGACCTGCCGCCCTTCGCAGTCTGGACGTGGTGGTGCGGAAGCGTGAGACACCGCGCGTTGGAGTCAGCGCCGAGGAGCCCCTTCGACTTGGCGCGTTTGATGGCGTTCGGCAGGCCCGACCCGCTGAGCGGTCTGTTGCTCTTGTCGGCGAGCACCTCAGCAAGCTCGCCGGTGAAGAACTCGGCATGGCCGATCGCGTTCATTCGCCAGATGGCCGCGAAGTAGAGGCGCAAGCTCAAGTCTCCGAGATCGGGGTTGCGAGCGAAGCGTTCGCACTCACTCTTGGAGACGGCACTCCAGTAGATGCCGGTGCCGAAGTTGATGCCGTGGGGCTGCATGTAGGCAGCCCTCCCTTCTTAAGGCGCACGTGTGCGCGCCGGTGTCCTCCCGCCGGGCGGCGGGATCATGTGACCTCCTTTCGGTCGGGTACGGGCGAAGCGGAAACGTTGGTCAGGCCGAGACCGGACACTCCCGGTCGATCCAGCGGTCGACCTCGGACAGACGGAAGCGCAGGCTGCCGCCGACCTTCCGTGACGGGATCCCGAGTGCTCGGTGGTTGTTGTAGATCCACGCGGGCTTCTTGCCCAGGTACTCGGCCAGCTCATTGATGGTCATGAGGCGCTGGTGGTGCAAAGGCGGGTCTCCTTCGGGAGCGGCGGGTGGACGTTCACATCTTGAGCCGCCCATCCACCTTGGTCAAGTCCGGCTATGTCGCATCCGGATTTGACCAGGCGGGGTGATCGGCTTACGTTTTGGCTATGAACATGACGCCTCAGTCACCCGGAGCGGAGCCTCAACCCGGTGTGACTGTCACGAAGCGCTTTGGCGCATGGATGGTCACCATGTATCGGCCGCCCGGTGCCATCCGGTCAGGAGGACCACGAGAGATCCACATCGTTCCGGCGGACGATGCCGACCCTCAGGAGGTCGCACGCGGCATCACGAGCACTGTGCTCCGGCGGATCAATACGGCCCCGCCGGGCGAGGACTTCGCCGCGATGCGGTCCTTGGCGGACGCTGCCGAGATGGAGATCCGTGACCTCGGCGAGCGGTTGGCCTCCATGCCGGGCGGGGTCACCGACGAGCGTCTGGCGGTGCTGTCCGCCCTCTACGTGCACTTCGTTGACGCTGGAGAGCGCGCGCCGGCGCAGCGTCTGGCGGTGGGGTTCGACCTGAACTCGGCCACCGTGAAGGGGCACCTGCGCGCCGCCCGTCAGAGGGGCTTCCTGACGAAGGTCGAAGGGAAAGCGGGCGGGCGGCTCACGGACAAGGCAGTGCAGATACTCAAGGGGATGAAGAGTGGCGCAGGTACTGAAGAAGTGTGACTGCCGGAACAAGACCCGGTGCGCGCACCTGTGGACCGTCCGCTATCGGGAGCCGGGAGGGAGAAGCGCACGGCAACGCGAGCGTTCGTTCCCAACGAAGAGGGAAGCCGAGAGCTTCGGCGTCAAGGCGGAGAACGACAAGCGCCAGGGGGTCTACGTCGACCCCCAACTCGGTCAGATCTCGCTGCGGAAATGGGCCGAGGAGTGGCTGGCGCAGCACCAGGTGAACGAGTCCACCCGGCGCAACTACCAGGGCTTCCTCTCCAACCACCTGATCCCCGAGCTGGGCTCCCGCACTCTCGCCGGCCTCACCGTCGCCGACGTGAAGAAGCTCCAGGCCGCCATGACGGCCCGTGGACTGGCGGCCGCGACGGTCAACGACCGCATGAACATCCTGCGCAGCATGATGACGGCGGCCGTGAAGGCGCGCCGGATACCGGATAGCCCGTGCGAAGAGGTGCCGCCGCTCAAGGCGGCAGGGACTGCGGTTGACCCGGACGAGATCCCGACTCTGGCCGAGGTGTACGCCATCGCGGCGGCCATGTCCGACCAGTACCGCCTCACCGTGTGGCTTCAGGCAGGCGCGGGGCTGCGCATCAGCGAGACCCTCGGCTTCTCGGCCGACTGCCAGCGGGACGGCTTCCTTCGGCTGCGCCGACAGATCAGCGCCAAGGCGAACCACGGCGACTGCGTCACGCGCTTCGTGCCGCTGAAGCACCGTACGCCGGAGGAGTTCCGGGACGTGCCTACGCCGGCCTTCCTCGACCAGGAGATCGGGCTGCACCTGAAGCGCTGGGGGACGGTCGAGATCGACGGCCTGGAGGTGCTGTTCGCTCCGCGTGAGCGAGGCAAGGGCAACATGCCCACGGCCTCGACGTACGGCTACCACTGGCGCAAGGCGCTGGTAGCGGCTGGCGTGGTGACGCCGGACGGGAAGGCGAAGTACACGCCGCACTCGCTGCGGCACTTCTTCGCCTCGACGGCCCTCGCGAACGGTGTGCCGATCCATGAGGTGAGCCGCTGGCTCGGGCACCGGAACATCAAGACGACCGTCGACACGTACGGGCACCTGGTGCCAGAGGCGTGGGACCGCTGCCGAGACGTGATGCAGGAGGCGCTGCGCCCTTCACTGCCCCACCCTGCGGCGGCGCTGGTGGCGTGACGTGCTGACCGGCCGACACGGTGCTGACTTGGTGCTGACCCTGCGCTGCTTCGGAGGGCGGAGACCCTTGAAAACACTGGGTAGTGAGCGACTTCTTGAACGTTCCGCTTCAACGTGTAGCTGGTCGGTTCTGCAAGCTAGCTACTTCGTCAAGAATGCTGGTCAGAGGGGCTCGCCGTCGAGGTGGTCTCCCCCGACTCCGCACACCGGGACCGCACGGTAAAGCTCCACAAATACGCAGAGGCCGGCATCCCGCACTACTGGCGCATCGAGGACGAGGACGGAGCACCCGTCGTCCACGTCTACGAACTTGACGAGCCAACTTCCACCTATGTACCCGTCGGGATCTTCAGGGGCTCGCTCAGCCGTCTGGTGCCCTTCGAGATCAACCTCGACCTGGAGAATCTCGCTCCACCCCGCCGCGGCTGAGTCGGCACCATGTCAGTACGGAAATGCGGTAGGGGCCGGACTTACCCAAGTCCGACTAAGCCGGGTCTGCCCGCACGCACACGTCCGCGCGGACGGCAGGGGGAGCCCTACCGTCCGCGCGGACCCCGGCCGGGTCTACGCCGCCCTGCGGGCGAACGCCTCGGCCCTGCTGCGGCGCTTCGGGTCGAAGGCGTCGACGGTGCCCGCGCCCGCGTTGCCGGGACCCGCCTGCCAGCCGCGAATCGTGCGGGCCACGCCCTTCACCTTCGGGTGACCCGGCTTGTGGGCGAGCTCGAAGTGGGACTCCTTCGGGGTGGTGAGATCGCCGCCCCAGGTGACCGCACCGTCCAGCTCGGCGAGGATGTCCCGCACCACGACGAGTTCGTGCGGGTAGAGGCCCCCCTTGACCCCGGCCGGGTACGCGAGCGGCCGGATCGCCAGGGCGGTGCCCGACAGGTAGTTGGACTCGTAGTCCTCGGCCACCGTGCGCGCCGTGGAGTGACCCGTGACGTCGCCCTCGCGGAGCTGGTCGATCTCGTAGTGGAAGCGGCGGGCCACGTGCAGCAGGATCACCGCCGCGTCACCGCCCGCGAGACGTACGGACCGGCCCGATCCCTCGATCGGGAAGAGTTCCGCCTCCTCCAGCACGGGCCAGCCGTTCGCCGACTTCGCGCCGGCCCATCGCCGGCCCACGGGAGCACCGCCGGCCGACGGGAGGGGTGGCGCGGCGTACGCGGTGCCGGGGAGGCCGGTTAGGGCCGTGGTGGCCCCGAGTGCGGCGCCCGCCAGGAGCACACCGCGTCGGTCAATCTTGTTTCTCACTCTTCTTCCTTCCGGTGACCGCCGTCGCGACGGCGCCCGCGGCACAGCCGACGAGCAGCAGGGCGATGGCGACGAGAGAGGGGTTGACCCAGGCGGGGACCAGGTCGAATTCGGCGTTGCACCTGTTGTGCAGGGGGAACCACTGGGACGGCTCGCGCCAGGACTCCGACCGGTAGGCCTCGTCGTAGGGGGCGCCGCGCGAGGCGCAGGCCTCCCGGACGTCGAGACCGCTGGAGAAGACCCCGACGAACCGGACGACGCAGCCGAGCCCGGTCAGCACCACCGCCGGGAACGCCCACCAAACGGGGCGTTCCCAACGGCGGGCGGACAGTCCGCGCGCGGTTTTCCAGACACTCAGCACGAACACGGCCAGGACGAGTGGGGGGAGTGCGATGGCGGCCAGTGCCGAGACGGCGTTCACTTACGGGGTGGTCCCTTCGTTCATTCGCGGGCCGCGCGCCTCTTGGCGGCCTTCACGTACTTCGCGTGGTTCGCTTCATAGGTGGCCCGCAGGCGCTGTTCGGTTCCCGTGCGGGCCAGCAGCACGTCGACGAAGCCCTGCTCGAAGGGCTCCAGCTCGTCGTACCCGAGCATCGCGGGCAGCGTCTTGATCCCGCCCCGGACCGTCACGAGGCCGACCTGGCCGGCCACGACCTTCACGTCGTCCGCCGCGGTGAGAATGTTGTGGGCAAGGAACTTGGCGTCCTCCGCGTTGCCGCTGAAGCGCCCGTTCCAGTAGCGGCTGAACCGTGTCAGACCGCCACCCCCGTTGTAGAGGTCGCGGACGGCCTCGACGATCGTCCTGCCGTCGCGGACCGCCTTGGCCAGCAGCCAGGCGTCGGCGTCCTCGATCAGGTCGTTGTAGCCGAAGCTGGACGCGACCCCGACCTTGGCCATCTTCAGCTGGACGAAGTTGCGGCCGTCGGGGTACTGGTCCGAGGCCCGGCGCCAGTCGACGTAGAGGGTCAGCAGGTCGCCGCCCCAGCCCGCGACGTCGCCCGCGTTCACCGAACGCGGGTTGGACGGCATCCAGGAGACGAAGTGCCCGTTGGCGGACGCCATGAGGTGCTCGGCACCCAGCTCGTACGCGGTGTAGGGGTCGGTGAAGTCGGTCATCACCGACATGCCTTTTCCGTTGGCGTAGTCGACGAACGCCGTGTCGTACGACCCGATCAGGAAGTCCCAGTCGCCGCCGCCGTACGCCTTGTGGCGGATGTACTCCATCACCAGCTGGTTCGGGTCGCGGTCCCCCGTGTAGGCCACGGCGTGGTCGTACAGGCGCTGGACGTAGTCGATGAAGGCGTCCGCCGGGCCCGACGGCTTGTTCACGCTGCTCTGGCCGGGGTCGATGCCGGAGATCACGTCACGGTCGAGATCGAAGGTGTCCGACCCGTTGGTGACCTGGAACTCCTTGATCTGGTTGAAGGACCAGTTGGCGGGGATCGGGAAGCCGAGGTTGCCGGAGAAGCCCCACGACATGCCCGAGACGAACGAGTAGCGGGCCCCGGTCTGCCGGCTGACGACGGTGCACACGTTCCGCGACCCGTACACGCCGTGCACGTAGCGCTTTCCGTTGTACGCGAGGCCGGCGGCGACGCCGTGGAAATACGGCACGATCGCCGCGTCGATCTCCTCGCGGGTGGCGTCGTAGTCCACCGCGAAGTAGATGACGGTGCCGCGGTTGAAGCCGTAGCCGGCGGCCAGGCTGTGGGCGTTGAGCGCGTGCTGGTAGCCGTGGGTGTACGTGAAGTCGGAGAGCTGGCGGGCGTTGTCCTGGTAGATCGGGAAGACCTTCAGCCCGTTGCTGAACATCGTGTTCAGCTCACCCGGCTTGATCTCCTTGTCCAGGGTCGAGCCCGGGGGGTCGTACAGATAGCGGCCCACGACCTCGTAGCCGTTGTTGCGCAGCCACTGGGCGCGGGAGGCGGTTATCTCGAACCGGGTGTCGGAGCCCGTGGCGGGGCGGTCGGGATCGCCCATCGAGACCAGGAGCTGTGCCCATGTCCGGTAGTCCGAGCGCCCGTTGACGTCCAGCTTGCAGAACCGCTGGAAGATCTCGACCCACTCGCGGAGCTTGGAGTCGTAGCTGCTGCGCCACGTGGTGGGGGTGCCCGTCTCGCTCGAGCCGGTCGGGACTGGGGAGTTGAACACGCAGGCGGCGGAGAACAACTGGACCCACAGGCCTGAACTGCCTTCACCGAAGTTCTTGGTCTGCAGCCCCGCCTGCGTGGCCGGGCCGAAGTTCCCGTTCGGGGCGGCGATCCCGAGTTCGTACTGGATGGCGATCATCATGGACTTCTGCACGTCACGGGAGTAGATCCCGTCGCAGGGGCCGATGGTGTACGCGTCCCTGGTCCAGTAACTGCCGTTGAGCCAGCGCTGGATCGAACGGATGTCGTCCGTGCCGCCGCTGACCTTCGTGTACGCGTCCATGTTCAGGATGCACTTGAAGATCTTCGGCGTGGTGACTCCGCCGGCGGTGCCGGTTCCCCCGTCGGGCAAGCCCATGTCGAGGAGGAGGCTCTTGACCGCCTCGGTGGTCACGGCGCCGTATCCGCCGTAGCCGTTGGCCCCCCAGTAGCCCTTGCAGAACAGGCCGTGCTGGATGATGCGGACGATGTTGGTGTTCTTGTCCCAGCCGAAGCCGATGTCGCCGAGGGCCTGGAGCCGGGACATCGTGGTCGGGCCGAAGCTGGCGACCACCGGGCTGATGCCCAGTTCGTGCTGGAGGCCCATGACGAGGGCGTTCATGGTGGACCAGCCGGTGTGGCCGTCCTCGGGGCAGCGTACGTATCCGGAGACGCTCCCGTAGGTCGCGTTGACCCACGTCTGGGCGTCGAGGACCTTCTCGTCCAATGTCGTCCTTTCTCGGCAATGGGCGGCAGCCGGCCCGGCGCTCCTGTCACGACTGCATCGCGGGGTGCCGAGGACACGCTGCTCTGCCGGGGACGCTACGCAGCGGAAGTCTCCGATCTCTCTCCGGAGACCGCGCCGCGGCGTGTGCGGGGACCCGGCGCCCGCCCGGACCTCGCGGACGGCGGCACAGTCGTACCGTGGTGACAGAGACGCCTGATGTCCCCGCGCGGGGTGTCGCGCACCGGTCACGGACGGTGGGCGGCCCTCGCGGGCCCTGCGGGCACGCGGAGGCGGGCCGGGCCCGTCGGCGACGTGCCGGGGCGGACGGCACCGGTACCAGGACAGGAGATCGGCATGTCGTATCCGGAACCCGTCTACGCCGGCGGCGAGGGCGAGATCACCGCGGTCTACCGTCCGGCGGACAGCACCCCGAACCTGCTGACCCGCAGCGGCGGCAGCACCGACTACCTGGCCACCACCGGATCGACGCACGGCGAGTTCGGGCTCTACCGGATCACCATGGGTCCCCGGGCGGGCGGCCCCGCCGCGCACTTCCACCGGTCGATCTCGGAGTCCTTCTACATCCTCGGCGGGACGGTCCGGATCTACGACGGCGAACGCTGGACCGACACCGGGGAAGGTGACTTCCTGTACGTCCCCCAGGGCGGCCTGCACGCCTTCCGCAACGACTCCGACGAGCCCGCGTCCATGCTGCTGCTCTTCACCCCTGGAGCGCCCCGCGAGGAGTACTTCGAGAAGGTGGGGCAGGTCTCGGACTGGCCCGAGAAGGAGCGGGCGGAGTTCTTCATCAAGCACGACACCTACTGGACTGACTGAGATCCGGACGGGCGGAGACCCGTCACGGCGCCAGGCCCGTCTTGAGACCCGCCCCGCAGAGCGGGACCACGACGCTGCGGCCCGTCTCGCCCCCCATGGCCGCCCAGCACGCCACCCCCGTGGTCTCCACGAACAACCCCCGGGCGTCCAGGTCCAGTTGCGCCGCGCGGATCTGCTCCTCCGTCACCGTGAGGAAGGTGCCCCCGGACTCCCGGACGGCCGCGAGGATCTGCCGGGCGCGTGGAGGGCGCGGGATGGCGATCCCCTCGGCGAGCGTGGGCAGGACCGGGCCGCCGGTGTCCGGCAGGTCCTCGTCCCCGGCCCGGAAGGCCGCGGCCAGCGGGGACACCGCCGCGGCCTGTACGGCGATCAGGGCCGGGCGGCGGTCGATCAGGCCGTGGGCGAGGAGTTCCGCGGTGGCGAGCGCCGCCCCCAGGAGCAGGGTGCCGTTCCCCACCGGCACGGCGACGGCGTCCGGCAGGGTGCCGCCGAGGTCCTCCCAGATCTCGTAGACGTACGTCTTGGTGCCGTGCAGGAAGTACGGGTTGAAGACGTGCGAGGCGTAAAAGGTTCCGGGCGCGTCCGCGGCGGCGCGGGCCGCCGCCGCTGTCGCCTCGCGGCCGCCCGGCACGGTCTGCAGGCGGGCGCCGTGGGCCCGGATCTGCTCGGTCTTCTTCGGGGAGGTCCCCTCGGGGACGTACACGGTGCAGGGCAGGCCCGCCCGGGCGCAGTAGGCGGCGACGGACGTGCCCGCGTTGCCACTGCTGTCCGCGACGACCCTGTCCGGGGAGAGCCTGCGCGCCAGTTCGGCCAGCATCACGGCGCCTCGGTCCTTGAAGGAGAGCGTCGGCATCAGGAAGTCGAGCTTGGCCGAGACGTCTTCTGTCAGGGCGACGAGCGGGGTCCGGCCCTCACCGAGTGAGACGGCCGTGCCGTCGAGCGGGAGGACCTCCGCGTAGCGCCACAGCGAGTTGACGCGTCCGCCCAGCGTGGCGGGCGCCACAGGGGCCTGCGGGCCGGTGTCGAGGTCCCAGGGGCCCCGGCAGACCGGGCAGCACCAGGCCAGGGATGCGGCGTCGGCCCGCGCCCCGTCCTGCGGGCAGATGTAGGTCGCCGTGGGCGTGCGGGTGTCGGACATGGGAGGAATCTATGGCCGCGCGGCGCCCGTGATCCAGCCCGGCTCGGGGTGGGGAGCGCACGGGGTGCGGCCCGGTGCGCTCCTCACCCGCCGTGTGCTTCAGCGCCGTCCGAGCCCCCGGGCGACCGCGGCCATCAGCTCGCCGTTGTCCGTGTCGCCGTCCAGCGACCAGAACATCGCCCCGCCGAGCCCGCGTTCGCGGATGTACGAGGTCTTGGCGCGCAGCACCTGCGGGTCGTCGTAGGTCCACAGGGTCGTGCCGTCGAACAGCCAGGCGTGGCCGTTCCTGACGTCCCGGTGCACCTTGTACGCACCGGATTCGGCCAGCTTCTTGAGGGCCTTGTAGTCCTCGTATCCGGCGGCCCAGGTGGCGGGCGCGGGTCCGGCCGCGGGCTGCCCGAGTCCGTCGCCTCCCCCGGTGACACCGGTCCAGCCCTGGCCTTAGAAGGGCATGCCCATCACCAGCTTGCGGGCCGGGGCGCCACGCCTGATCCAGTCACGGACCGTCTGGTCCACACTGAAGTCACCGGTGGCACGGAGGGCGGACTGCTGGGCCGTCGTCGCCTCGCCGGAGACGTGGAAGTCGTAGCCCTGGAGGTTGACGAAGTCGAAGTCCCGCATGATGCGCGGCACGTCGAAGCCCGCGTCGATCTTGGCGGGTGCGTTCGGGACGAACGCGGAGAGTTCGTAGTGCTTCTGCCCGCTCCTCCCCTTGCGGCCGCTCTTCGCGTAGGCGTCGAGCTGCGTGCGGAACTCGTGTACCAGGGCGGTGAAGTTGCGCTTGTCCTCAGGGCGGTGGACCGTGTCCGTGTCGTCGGCCGAGCCGGGCCACTCCCAGTCGAGGTCGATGCCGTCGAACAGGCCCGCGGCGGCGCCCTCGCCCCGCGCGCGCCGTCGGCGGGCAGGTTGCCCTTGATGTACAGGTCGATGCACGACGAGACGAGCGCCTTGCGCGAGGCGGCGGTGCGCGCGGCGTCCGAGAAGTGCGTGGACCAGCTCCAGCCGCCGAGGGAGATCATCACCTTGAGGCCGGGGTGGGCCGCCTTGAGTTCGCGCAGCTGGTTGAAGTTGCCCGCGAGTGGCTGGTCGTCGGTGTCGCCGACCCCGTCCACGGACCCGGCGTCGTCCAGCGGACGTGCGTAGTCCGCCCAGGCGTCGGCTTCGCCGGGCACGTTGCCGGTGAAGCACCGGCCCTCGGCGCTGACGTTGCCGAAGGCGTAGTTGATGTGGGTGAGCCTGGCCGCGGCGCCGCTGGTGTCCAGGTCCTTGACCTGGAAGTCGCGTCCGTAGACACCCCTGTTCTTCGACGCATGGGGCTCGTTCCTGTGCGTGTGCCGGGATGGGGCCGGGCGCGGGCCCGGGTGTTGCCGGTGCCGAGGGTCAGCGGGAGCCGTGCTGTGCACAGGAAGGTATTGGTCTGGGCCAAAAACGGTCAAGGGTCCGGGCGTGCCTGGGCCAGGTATGCGCTGGTCGGCGTCGAATCATCACTTCGAGTGAAACTCTGGCCCGTGCTTGCGGTTCTCAACCCACGGTTGCGACGCTGTTGCTGTCCGTCAACCTGTTGGGAGTGGCCTGTGCCTTTCGGTGAGCAGCCCGCCTATCTGCGCGTGGCGAGCGATCTCAGGGAGAAGATCGTAAACGGCGCGCTGCCGCCCCATACCCGTCTGCCGTCGCAGGCCCGCATCCGCGAGGAGTACGGCGTCTCGGACACCGTGGCGCTGGAGGCGCGCAAGGTGCTGATGGCCGAGGGGCTCGTGGAGGGGCGGTCCGGCTCGGGGACGTATGTGCGTGAGCGCCCGGTGCCGCGACGGATCGCGCGCTCCGGTTACCGCCACGGGGCGGGTGCGAGCCCGTTCCGCCAGGAACAGACGGCGGAAGGGGTGCGGGGGACCTGGGAGTCCCGCAGTGAGCAGGAGGAGGCGAGCCCCGAGGTCGCCGAGCGCCTCGGTATCGAGCAGGGCGACCGCGTGATGCGCACGAGGTACGTCTTCCGGGAGGCGGGTGAGCCGGTGATGCTGTCCACCTCCTGGGAGCCCCTCGCCGTCACGGGGCGCACGCCGGTGATGCTGCCGGAGGAGGGGCCGTTGGGCGGCTGTGGCGTCGTCGACCGGATGGCGGCCATCGGCGTCGTCGTGGACAACGTCGCCGAGGAGGTCGGCGCCCGCCCCGGCCTCGCGGAGGAGCTCCTGGCGCTCGGCGGGGTGCCCGGCCATGTGGTGATGGTGATCGGGCGGACGTACTACGCCTCGGGGCTGGCGGTGGAGACGGCCGATGTGGTCGTTCCCGCCGACCGCTACCGGATCGCCTACCATCTGCCGGTCAAGTGACAGCTGGGGCGCCTGTGGTGACCGCTGGGAGCGACGGGCCGGCCGCCGCCCGTGACGCGGAGTCGAAAGGCTCCCGCCGCTCCTGACCGGCGGGCAGTCGCCGAGGACGGACATCGCAACGCCCACGACGCGGGACAGGGGGCGCACTCGACGGAGTGCGCCCCCTTCGGTGTGGCCGGATAGATGTCTCTTTGTGTAAACCCGCATCCGCTGAGTGAAGGTCAGGCGTACGCTCGGGCATATGCGTACTGCGGTTTCCTGGGGACCCTTAGAAGCGTGCACGCCGGTGGGGAGAGGGGCGAGATGCTGGGGAGGAAGGCCATGACCGAGAGCGGTGCCGTGCTCCCCTGGCTGGTGATCAGACGGGACGACAACGGCAACAGGTATCGCGTCGGCCGCTATGCGACGCAGGACGAGGCACAGAAGATCGCCGACGGCCTGGACCGTCATGGACACAAGCAGCTGTACTGGGTGGAACGCTCCGGGCGGAGCGCGCGCCCGTAGTGACCGGGAGTCCACCGGCTACGCTCCGGCGCATGAGTGATTCCGTGGTGGTGGCAGGGGCCGTCTGTGACGGAGGGCGGCTCCTGGCCGCCCGGCGCAGCGCCCCGCCCGAGCTCGCCGGCCGATGGGAGCTGCCCGGCGGCAAGCTGGAGCCGGGCGAGAGCGGCGAGCAGGCGCTCGTGCGGGAACTCCGCGAGGAGCTCGGCGTGGAGGCGGAGCCGCTGGAGCGCATCCCCGGGGAATGGCCGCTGAAACCGGGCTATGTGCTGCGCGTGTGGACGGTCCGGCTGGTGTCGGGCGAGCCCCGCCCCCTGGAGGACCACGACGAGCTGCGCTGGCTCGAGGCGGGGGAGACGGGCACCGTGGACTGGCTGGAGCAGGACCGCCCCGCCGTGGCCGAGGTCGTACGCCGCCTGCGCGAAGCGCCGCGCGCCTGACGGGCCTCCGTCGGGCCTTCTCGCAGGGCTCCCGCCGGACGGTTCTCCGTGCCGGCCCGCCGGGCAGTGGTTCGTGCGCGCCGGCCCGGAACGCCCGCAGAGACCCCGCCGACGGGCGGGTCCTGCCCCGCGACATCCGCCGTGGCGCCCCCTGTCGTCGGCTCGCGCCGCTGTGCGCGATCACCGTGCGGGGCGCGTGCAACCGCACGCCCCCACCCGATCGACCTCGCGATAAGGTGCGCCACATATCGGGTATGTGCCGATTAGCCCCTTGGGAAGGGGTGTCCCGCTGCCGACCCTGGGAAGTGATCGGCGTGACCGACTCCGACGGTGACTGTGCCGAGTGGAGCTTTCCGGCGGCGCCGGGCTCCGTGCGCAGCGCCAGGCACGCGGTCCGTGACGCACTGCACCAATGGGGATACGACGGAGGGCTGGGGGACATCGCCGTACTGCTCGTCAGCGAGCTGGTGACCAACTCCCTGCGCCACGCGTCGGGCCCCATCGGCGTCCGGCTCGTAAGGCCGCACCCCCGGCATGCCGGACCCGGCGCGCAGGACGACGGGCAGGCTCTGCTGGTGGAAGTCTCCGATCCGGTTCCGGATGAGCCCACCGAACGCACTGCCGGACCCGAGGACGAGGGCGGGCGCGGACTGCAGCTCGTGGCTCGTTCCGCACGCCGCTGGGGGACCCAGCGAGGAAAGAGCGGCAAGACGGTGTGGTTCGAGCTCCCTCTGCCTGGTTAGGAGTGGGGTGGGACCAACCGCGATCACCGGAGGTCTGCAGGACCTGGCCGAAAGGTACTGAGACCGTGCTGTGATCGTGAACGCCGTGCCGGTGAGGCCCGTAGTGCTGAATACTGCGGGCAGGGCCGGTCCGGTGTGTGAGCTGGAGGGGACGGTCGCGTGAGCGAGATACCTGGGACAGCGGGCGACGTCGTGTGGCAGAGCAGTCCGCCTGGCTCGATCTATGAATACATCAGGGTCGCCTCCTTCTCGATCGGGGCGGACGGGCTGATCGAGCAGTGGAGCCGGCGGGCCGCCGGTCTGTTCGGCATGGCCTCCGACGAGGTGGTGGGCCGAGACCCGGTGGAGGCCTTCATGCCCTCCGAGCTGCGCTCCTACGCCCACAGGCGGGTCGGCGAGATCCTCGACGGCAAGGAGTGGACGGGCCTGGTGCCGTTCCGCGTACCGGGCGAGAACGGGGCGAGCGGTCTCGCCGAGATCTACGTCATGCCCAGTGAGACGGGGGCGGGTGAGCGGGCCGCGCTCTGCATCGTCGTGGACGTGCGCGCGCTGCGTCGCATCGAGACGGACCTGTCGGCCTCGCAGGCGATATTCGGCCAATCTCCCTTCGGATTCGTCCTCTTCGGCGCCGACTTCACCGTCGTACGGGCCAACCAGCGGTTCGCCACGGTCTTCGGGGGCGAGGCCGATGACCACCGCGGACGCACCGTGGACGACTACCTGGCCAGGCCCGAGGCGGAACGGCTCTCCGCCACGCTCAGGCGTGTCCTGGAGACGGGCGACGCCGTCACCGATCTCCAGCTCGTCGGTGTCCCTCCCGGTGGCATCGGCCGTCGCCACTGGTCCATGAACCTCTACCGGGTGCACAGCGGATCCGGGCGCCGCATCGGCGTCGCCGGGCTCGCCACCGACGTCACCCAACGGCACATCGCCGCCCGCGAGGCAGCCAGCGCGCGGCGCAATCTCGCCCTGCTCAACGAGGCCAGCGCGCGCATCGGCAACTCCTTGGACCTGGAGACCACCGCCAGGGAACTGCTCGACGTCGCCGTGCCCGGCTTCTGTGACATCGCCTCCGTCGACCTGTACCAGGGACTGCTCACCGGTGAGGAGGCGTCGCCCTCCAGCTGGGGCCGGCCCCAGGAGTCCGGTACCGGCTCGGCCGAGCTGCGCCGGGTCGCTCACGCCAGCGCGGTCTCCGACGCGTCGGGCGTCCTCCCCGGTACCGCGGACGGGCCCGGCGCGGACGCGGGCACACACTCCGGCGCGGGGGGCGGGCAGCCCGCGCTCGGCTCGGTCCACCGCTACCCGTTCCACTCGCCGTGCGCCGTCGCGCTGCGCACCAGCCGCGTCGAGTCGGTGCCCGGGGACGAACGAGGGATCGTCCACTCCACCCTGGCGGTGCCGATGGTCGCGCACGACGTGGTCGTCGGCCTGGTCCAGTTCTCCCGCACCAAGGGCAGCGAGCCCTTCGGCGAACGGGACCGGGCCCTGGCCACCGAGCTCGCCGCCCGGGCCGCCGTGTGCATCGACAACGCCCGCCTCTACCGCCGGGAACACGAACGGGCACTGATCCTCCAGCGCAGCCTGCTCCCGCCCGGCGACCCCGAGGCGGCCGGTCTCGACATCGCCTGCCGGTACCTCCCCGGCAACACGGCCACCGAGGTCGGCGGCGACTGGTTCGACGTCATCGAGCTCCCCGGCCACCGCACGGCCCTGGTCGTCGGCGACGTGATGGGCCGTGGACTGCGGGCCGCCGTGGCCATGGGCGAACTGCGCACCGCCGTACGCACCCTGGCACTCCTGGACCTGGAGCCCGCCGAGGTGCTCTCCGCCCTGGACGAGGTCGCGCGTGGCCTGGGCACCCCCGGCGGCGGCGAGCGGAGCGACGGCTTCGGCGCGGGCGGCGGCGCCCAGTGGCCCTCGCGCGTCGCCCACAAGTCGCGCGAGGCCGACCTCTCCGAGGTGTATCTGGCGACCTGCGTGTACGCGGTGTACGACCCGGTCACCCGGCGGTGCACCTTCGCTAACGCCGGCCACCTGCCCCCCGTCGTGGCCGAGCCCGGCGAGCCGCCCCAGCTGCTGGAGGTGCCGCCGGGCATGCCCCTGGGGGTCGGCGGCGAGCCCTTCGAGGAGGTCGAGATCGAGCTCGAGGAGGGTTCCCTCCTCGCCCTCTACACCGACGGGCTGGTGGAGTCCCGGGACCATCCCCTCGACGAGGGCCTCCAGGCGTTCCGGCAGGCCCTCGCCGATCCGTCGCAGCAGCTGGAGGACGTCTGCGACCACGTGCTGACGACCTTGCACACCCGGCACGGCGAGGACGACATCGCCCTGCTGATGGCACGCATCCAGGGACTGGAGACGGACGCGGTGGGCGACTGGCGACTGCCACGCGAACCGCGTTCCGTCGGCCGCGCCCGCGAGCTGGCACGTGAACAGCTCAGCGCCTGGGACCTCGGCGATCTGGTGGACACCACCGAACTGCTCGTCAGCGAACTCGTCACCAACGCCCTGCGCTACGGCGAGGGCGAGATACGGCTCCGGCTGCTGCGTGACCGCACCCTCGTGTGCGAGGTGTGGGACGCGGGACTGGTCCAGCCGAGGCGACGGCGCGCGCGCGACACCGACGAGGGCGGGCGCGGCCTGCAACTGGTCGGGCTGCTCAGCGCGGCCTGGGGGTCGCGGCGCACCCCGCGCGGCAAGACGGTGTGGTTCGAGCTGGCGCTGCCCGACGGGGAGCCCGCCCCGGAACTCTCCGTGGACCAGCTGCTGAGCATGTACTGACCGGCGCGGAAGGGACCGCGGCGCCCGCACCGGGGGATCCGCGGTCCGGCGGGGTCGTGACTCCTCTCCTCGTAAGAAACCGTGAAGTGACGATCCGGGACGGTCCGGCCCGCGGTCAGAAGCGGCCGCCGCCGCGCCGGCCCCGCGTCGCGCCGCCGCCGAAGCTGCCAGGCCCTCCGCCCCGCCCGCCCTCGCCCAGCAGGCCGCCGAGGATGATGCCGCCCAGCACCGCGCCGCCCGTCCCGCCGCCTCCGCGCGTGCCTCCCGGACCGCTGCGGTCGCGGTAGTTCCGGACGTCCTGCTCGGCCAGGCTCCGCGCCTGCCTTGCCAGGGCGTCCGCCTGCCGCGCCTGGGACAGGGCGCCCTGCGGGTCCCCGGCCTCCGACAGCTCCCGGGCCCGCTCGTACCGGCGCTGCGCCTCCGCGAGCCGGGTACGGGCCTGGCTGCCGACCGCACCGCGGTTGGTGGTGACGTAGTCCGCGGCGGCTCCGGTCGATGCCCCCGCGGTGAGCAGCGACTGATCGAGCAGCGAACGCGCCCGCCGGTGCGCGTGCTCCTGCTCGCGGGCACCGGCCAGTGCCCCGTCCAGCGCGGCGTCGGCCTCCTCGACCCTGCGCAGCGCGTCGACGGGGTCGTACGGACCGGAGTCGAGCTCACCCCGCACATCGGCGTTCACCGCCTCGGCGCGCGCGACCCGGCCCTGCAGATCCGCGGTGGACACCCCCTGCGGCGTCCCCCGGAGCAGCCCCCTGGCGTCCGCCAGGTCCGTCTCCATCCCGGTGAGCGCCCCCGGCAGGCCGGCCGCGGCCTCGGCCAGTTCCCGGCTGCGCCGGTCCACACCGTCCACGAGGGTGGAGACCTGCTGGATCGCCCCTTCGGCGGCACGTACGTAGACGGCGGCCCGCGCGCTGTCCCCGCCGTCCACGGCCTGGCGCGCCTGGTTGAGGCTGGAGGTGGTGAAGACCAGCCGGTCCTTGGCCCGTTCGACGTCCTGGGCCGCCGGCGCCGTCGCGGGCTCCGCGTAGCGCTCGCGCAGCGCGCCGACCGCCGTCTCCGCGGCGGAGACGCGCCCCAGCAGCTCACGGAAGGTGATCTCGGCGGTGTTCACGGCCTGCGGAGCGGTCTGTTCGAGTGCGCGCAGCCGGTCGAAGTCCTCGGACACGGCGTCCAGGCGTCCGTTGGCGTCCGCGCACCGGCTGATGATCTCGTCGAGCATGCCGCGCCGCGTCTCGTCGTCCTCGGGGAACGCGTCGTCGAGCTGCTGCCGGAGCCGGAACGCCGTGGTGAGCTCGGCTCCCGCCCGCCGGACGGCGTCCGCGAAGGGCGCCGCGGCCTCCTCGCCGAACTGTGCCGTCGCGAAGCCGAGTTCCTCCTCGCTCGTACGCACGGCGTCGTCCGTGTCCACCAGGTCGGCCTTCGCCCGCGCGTCGAGTTCCGGCAGCGCGAGACGGGGCGCGGCCGCCGCTCGGGCCCCGCCACCCGGCGCGGGGGTCGTCCGGATCGCCGTACGCCGCTTCCGGCGGGCGAGGGTGAAGACGGCGACCGCGACCGCGACGACGAGCACGGCCACAGGCACGATCAGGTTGACGGAGGCCCCGTCGCCGCCGGAGCCGCCGGGATCATCGGTGCCCGGCGTGACGGCCGGGGCCGGGACCGGCTCACCGGCGAGCACCGAGTCCCGGCCGGAGAAGCCGCGTACGTACACCACGAACAGCTGGACCCGGCGGTCCCGGTACAGCCGGTCGAGTGCCGCCTCGACCTGCGGTTCGCGGTTGCCCAGCGCCCCCACCGTGCCGGGGATCCGCCCGTCACGCGAGAGCGGGACGGGACCGTCGGCCGTGGCGGGGGGGCTGCCCGGCAGGAGGATCCAGAGGACCGCCGTCAGCGCGGCGAGGAGGACCCTGCCGGGTATCGATGGCCGGGAGCTCCCGGTCCGGCTGGCAGACGGCGTCACATCTGGGAGGCTATGTCTGCCCACGGTCGCCCGCGACCCGGCGCGATCCGTACCGCTGCGGCCCCCCTCGCCCGCTGCCTGCGGGGCCGCAGCGGGCGAGGGGGCCGTCAGATGCCGAAGCGTTCAGCGGCGAGCAGCGGGCGCACCCGCGAGCGGAAACCGCCCGCCCGGAACGGCCCCTGGAGGAGGCCGGGCCGCAGGGCCTGGGCCAGCGCCGCGGCGATCATGCCCTGGTCGAGCGCCAGCATGAAGTCGCTGACCCGGCCGGTACCCACGTTGACCGAGTCCCGGAAGCCGTAGCCCTGGTGGTACGCGCCGAAGTCACGGTCCAGCGCCCGGAGGTTGTCCATGGCCTCCCGGTGGGCGTACGGCAGCGCGAGGAACGAGGCGTGCGGGGTGACCACGCCGTTGGTGAACGCCGACGGGTCCGGCAGCGGCGCGCCGTCAGTGGTGTACGTGCGGTCGGTGTTGGACGCGTAGCCGTCGATCTGCATGCCGAGCGCGTCGACGCCGTACTCCTGGTATCCGCCCTCGGGCACGTTCGCGGGGGAGAAGCCCCAGTAGCCGTACCGCGCCTCCAGCAGGCCGTGCTCGATCTGGCCGCGCACGTACCGCTGGTGGTTGAGGCCCCAGGACCGCGGCGACCACTCCGGCTCGGGCACGAACAGCGGCACCATCAGCGCCTCGAACATCGAGCCGCCCCACGTCGGGACGACCTTCCGCCCACGATGGGTGTAGTGCCCCTGCCACACGCGCACACCACCCGTGACGACGTACGCGCCCTGCGGGTGCTGCTCCTGCCCGTGCTCCGGCAGCATCGTGCGCAGCATGTGCCAGTAGTGCTCCGGGGGCAGCGAACCGTCCGCGATGCCGAGGTAACTCGCCATCCGTGGTTCGGTGTTGAGGGCGCCGTAGTGGTGACCGGTCGGCTCCCCGGTGTCGGTCCAGAAGCCGCCGCGCAACTGTCCCGGACCGGCCACGGGATCGGCCGGATCGTACGGCGTGTAGTAGTACGACCAGTCGGCGGTGGCCAGGATCCGGGCTATACGGGGCCGCAGCGAGGGCGCCGCCTCTGCGGCGATCCTCAGCCCTGTGACCAGCCAGGCGTTGTCCACCGAGGAGAGGAAGGGCCGGACGGGGTCGCCGGTGCCCGGCCACTCCGTCAGCACGGAGCCGTCGTGGGCGTCGTACCAGTTGAGCCAGAAGCCGTGGTGGCGCTCCAGCCTCTCGACGGCGGACACCGTGCGTTCCAGCGAGCGGAGCATCGCGGCGCCGCCGATCACGCCGAGTCCTGCGGCCGCCACCGTCGACCAGAGGCCGCAGCCGATGTTGGTGGGCGAGGTCTGGCGGGAGACGACCGGCCGTGAGCCGGTGACGTCGATCTTGTCCGCGGTGAGACCGAGAGAGGTCGTCATCGCCTCGATCGAGCGGTAGGTGTCGCGGAACCAGACGAGGAGCTGCTCGCGGTCGGGACGGGGACCCGGTGCGGCGGCGGCGCTGGGAGCGCCGAGGGCTCCGAGGGACAGGGCCGCGGCCCCGGTCCCGGCTGCGGTGACGAACGTGCGACGGTCCATGAGGAACCTCTCGGTGAAGAGTCGTCGAACTGGCACGGTGTGCAGGGAACGGTGCTCCCGGACGCGTCCGGGTATGACGGCACGGGAGCCGCCGCCCGTCAGGTGGCGGCGGCTCCCGCACCGGAGGGAGCCGTCAGGCGGCTCCCGGATCTCGGGCCGGTCTCAGAGCCTGTCGGGTGACCTCTGATCGGGCGGTCACGCCCCGGCACGCACGCTTCCCGCGTTGCCGAAATCCCCTAGTAGCTCCGCTACGAGGACACTCCGGCGCCTTGGAATCGCACGCACCGGACCGCGCCCACTTTCCGATCGAAGGCCACCCGACAGGCTCTCAGCCGGCGGTGCCGCGGGGCAGCTCACGGGACCGTCCGAGCGAGCCCAGCCACTCGGCCGAGGGGCGCGCGGTCCGCTCGAAGGTCTCCCAGTCCACGCCGATCAGGCCGAAGGTGGGCGTGAACGAGCCCCACTCGTAGTTGTCCAGGGCGCTCCACGCCAGGTAGCCCCGGACGTTCAGCCCGTCCTCGATCGCGGAGGCCACCTCGCCCAGCGCACCCGTGTAGTAGGCGACGCGGCGGGTGTCGTCGGAGGTGGCGATGCCGTTCTCCGTGACGATCAGCGGCATGTCCGGCCCGACGATCCCGGCGGTGTGCCGCAGCGCGTGCCCGACGGCCGCCGGGTAGTACTCCCACTGCGTCAGCGTGCGCTCGACGTCGCCGGACGCGGGGACCGGGCCGTCGGGGCCGATCTCCGTACGGGTGTAGGACTGCACGCCGATCCAGTCGTCGCCGCGGGCCGCCTCGATGAAGACGTCCTCGCGCGGGTGGCGGTATGCGGCGGTGACGTCCTCGGCGCCCGGACGCGCCTGGTAGACCTGGTTGGCGATGGTCCAGCCGACCTGGATCCCCGCGTCGAGCGCCCTGATCTCCTTCACGGCCGCGTGGTGCGCGGCGATGACGGCCTCGGTGGTCTCGTCGTCCGGGGTGGGCAGTCCGGCGGGCGGGAAGCCGATGTCGCCTCGCTTGGCCTGGCCGGCCATCACGGCGATCATGTTCGGCTCGTTGATGGTGCAGACGTGGCCGACGCCCTCGGAGATCACCGGAGCGCAGGCCGCGACGTAACGGGCGAAGAGCTCGACGGCGCCGTCGGCCGTCCAGCCGCCGCGCGCCTCGAACCACTGCGGCACGGTGAAGTGGTGCAGCGTGACCATCGGCCGCAGACCACGGGCGATCGCACCCTCGACCATGCGCCGGTAGTGGGCGAGCTCGGCCCGGGAGAACCGGCCCTCGGCGGGCTCGATGCGCGCCCACTCGACGGAGAACCGGTAGTCGGTGAAGCCCAGCGAAGCCAGCAGGTCCATGTCCTCGCGCCAGCGGTGGTAACTGTCGCAGGCGTCCAGGCTGGGCTCCTGGATGTGGGTGCCGGTGGAGTGCTCCTTCACCCACCAGTCGCTGTTGGTGTTGTTGCCCTCGATCTGGTGGGCGGCCGTGGAGGCGCCCCACAGGAAGCCTTCGGGGAACGGGACCGGGGTGTGCGTCATCGCGAAACGTCTTTCCTGTGCGTGAAGGGGTGCGGCCGCGGGGTGGGGCGCGGCCTCGTGGGCGTACGTCTGCCGGCGCACCTGTGTGCGGTGCGTACCGTGCGTGCGGCGGTCGGGGCGGGCTACTTCATGCCCGCCGTGGCGATGCCCTGGGTGAAGTGCCGTTGCAGGACGATGAAGAGGACCAGCACCGGCAGCACGACCAGGAAGGCTCCCGCCATCAGCATGCCGTTGGAGCCGCCCGCCTTGTTGGGATCGGTGGCGAAGGTGGCCAGGGCCACCGGGAGGGTGTACTTGTCAGGGTCGTTGGTCGCGATCAGCGGCCAGACGAAGTTGTTCCACGAGCCGAGGAAGGTGAAGATCGACAGTGTCGCCAGGGCGGGCTTCACCAGCGGCATGACGATGCGCCAGAAGATGTACCACTCGCCGGCGCCGTCCATCCGGGCCGCCTCCAGCAGCTCGTCCGGGATCGACTGCATGAACTGCCGCATGAGGAACACGCCGAAGGCCCCCGCCGCGAACGGCAGCACCAGACCGGCGTAAGAGTCGATCAGATGGAGCTTGCTCATCAGCACGAAGAGCGGCAGCAGCATCAGGTTGCCGGGCACCATGAGGGCGCCCAGGACCAGGCCGAAGATCTTGTTGCGGCCGACGAACCTCAGTTTGGCCAGGGCGTATCCGAGCATCGAGCAGAACACCAGGTTCGAGACGGTGACCAGCACCGCCACGATCACGGAGTTCATGAAGTACCGCGGAAGGTCCAGCTTGTCGAGCAGCTCCCGGAAGTTCCCCAGGGTCCACTCGGTGGGGATCCACACCGGGGGACTGGCCGAGAGCTCGCTCGTCGTCTTGAAGGACGAGAGGGCCATCCAGAGGAACGGCGCCGACATGACCAGCAGGCCCAGCGAGAGCAGGACGTAGACCAGGGGGCGCTTCGCGTTCCGGGGCTTGCGCTGGGACGCCTTCCCCGCGAGGGCGGGTGCGTTCGGGGCGGTCATTTCGTGTTGTCCTTCAGCAGTCGGAGCTGCAGCACCGTGATGCCCATGATCACCACGAAGAGGACGTACGCCATGGCGCTCGCGTAGCCCATGTGGAAGAAGTTGAAGCCCTCGCGGTACATGTCCAGCGAGACGGTGAGCGTGGAGTCGGACGGGCCGCCCTGCGTCATCACGAACGGCTCCTCGAAGACGTTGAGGTAGCCGATCGTGGTGATCACCGTGGCGTAGAGCAGCGTCGGCCGCAGCAGGGGGACCGTGATCCCCCGGAACTCCTGCCACGCACCCGCGCCGTCGAGCCGCGCGGCCTCCCGGACCTCGGTGGGGATGGCCTGCAGGCCCGCGATGAAGAGCACCATGACCGTGCCGACGTTGCGCCAGACCGCCATCGCGATCAGCGACGGCATCGCCAGCGCCTCGGAACCGAGGAAGTCCGGTGCGGTGAGGCCCACTTCGGAGAAGAGGCCCGCGATGAGCCCGTCGCTCGGGTCCAGGACGAACCGCCACACCACCGCGACCGCCACGATCGTGGTGACCACGGGGGCGTAGAAGCCGACGCGGAAGAAGGTCCGCGCCCGGTCGATGCCGTTGTTCAGGAGAACGGCGACGACCAGCCCGAGGACGATCGTCAGGGGCACGCCCACGACGACGAAGTACGCCGTGTTGAAGAGCGACTTGAGGAACTTCTCGTCGCCGAACAGCTTGGTGTAGTTGTCGAAGCCGACGAAGTTCGCCTCGAACGGGCGCGTCACGTTGCGCAGCCCGAAGTCCGTGAAGCTCATCACCAGCGTGGCGAGGATCGGGAACGCCAAGAAGACGGTGAACAGGACGAGGAAGGGCGTCGAGAACAGCCAGCCCGCCGCGTTCTGTACGCCCATCGAGCGCTTCCTGCTGCCCGGACCGCCCCGGGGCGGGGAAGCCCCGGGAGCGTCCTGCACCTTCGCCGACTGCGTGGCACGTGGGGTCGTGGTGGCCATGGCTACTGCTTCACGAGGCCTTCGATCTCGGACTGCGCGGTCTTCAGCGCGTCCTCGGCGGAGGCCTTGCCCTGCGTCACCTTCGCGATGGCCTGGTCGACCTTGTCGGTGATCTCCGTCAGCTTCGCCATGGAGGGCGAGGACTTCGCGGTGTCCATCTGCTTCTTGAAGACCTGGAGGTTCTGGTCGCCGGCGAGCTTGCCGGAGTCCCAGGCCGCGGTGTTCGCCGGGAGGTCCTTGGTGCGCTCGTACCAGTCGGCCTGGCCCTTGGCGTCCGTGAGGTACTTGACGAACTTCGTGGCGGCGGCCTTGTGCTCACTGTCCTTGGAGATCACCAGGGAGGAGCCGCCCGCCGAGGACACCGAGGACTTGCCCGCCGGGACCGGGGCGACGGCCCACTTGCCCTTGATCTGCGGCTGGCCCTCGTTCAGCAGGGTGACGTGCCACGGGCCGCCGAAGAACATGGGGACCCGGCCGTTGCCGAAGTCCTTCACGACGTCGTAGCCCGGCGGCACGGACTTGCTGGAGAGCCCCTTGTCGAAGTAGGTGCCGTACTCCTTCAGCGCGCTGACGGCCGCGGGGCTGTCGATGACGGCCTCGCCCTTGTCGTTGATGATCTCGCCGCCGGCGGAGAAGAGGAAGGGATAGAAGCTCTGCACCGTGTCCAGGCCGCTGGGCTGGACGGACAGGCCCCACTTGGTGCCGGCCTTCTCCCGGTACGCGGTGGCGAGGTCCCGCATCTCCTGCCAGTCGGCGGGCGCCTTGTCGACACCGGCCTTCTTCGCGAGGTCGGTGCGGTAGTAGAGGACCCGGGTGTCGACGTACCACGGCACGCCGTACGCGGTGCCGTCCACCTCACCCTGGTCCCAGCCGGCGGGGAAGAAGTCCTTCTTGTCGAACGACTTCGTGTCGACCGGCTCCAGGACGCCGAGCTCGGCGAACTCCCCCATGTAGGTGCTGCCCATCTGCGCCACGTCCGGCAGGGTGCCGGCCGCGGCGGCGGACACGAGCTTCTGGTGGGCGACGTCCCAGCCGACCGGAGTCACCTTGACGGTGATGTTCGGGTTGGCCTTCTCGTACACCTTGGCCACCTCGGCGAGCTTCTCGCCCTCGGCTCCCATGGCCCAGACGGTGAGTGTCTGCTTGGAGTCCGCGGCGGCCTCGCCGCCACCGGAGCTGCCGCAGGCGGAGATGCCGAGGGCGAGCGCCACGGTGATGGCGGCGGAGGCGGTTCTGACGGTGCGGGACATGGAGGGCTCCTCCTTGAGCAATCCGGATGTATGCGCTGTCTGTAAGCGCATACATCACTCTGCGACAGTGTTTCGGTAATCCGCAAGGGGGTGCTGGGTCACACTCCTGCAACGTGCTGGACATCCCCGGGCCCGACCTCGGAACCGTAAGCACGCTGTTTGCGTATTGGAAGTGGATGTGATCAATTCCGCTTGTTCCGCGGAACTCCAGCGGCCGTGTGGGGCGCGCCGATGTCTCCGCATGGCTCCGTTCGCACACGGTGCTGCGGTACTTCGACGCCGCGACCGTCACCGCCGCGGTGAGGGGTTTGTTGCTGGGTGCCGCGGCTCAGTCTTCGGGGACTGGCTCGCGGCGTGAACCCACGCCGCGCCGGACCCCGGCGCCCGGGCTGCCGGAGGCCCGCCCCTGCGGTGGTCAGCAGCCGCAGCTCGCGCGGCGGGCCAGGGATACGGGGAGCTCCAGGGTGACCGGGTCGCGGGACGGATCGGCCAGGCGTTGCACGAGCAACTCCACAGCCTGCTCGCCCAGTTGCCTGATGGGCTGGCGTACGGTCGTCAGCGACGGACGGACGATCCGGCTCAGCGGAATCCCGTCGAAGCCGGTCACGGCGATGTCCTCGGGCACCCGCACCCCGCGCCGTTCGAAGGCCCGCAGCGCGCCGACCGCCATCTGGTCGTTGGCGAAGAGCATCGCCTGAGGCCGTTCGGTGGCGCGGTCCAGCAGGGTCTCGGCGGCCCGGGCGCCCTCGGCCCGGGTCATCATCGCGGTGCGCAGGCCGGGCTCGTCCGGGGCCGGGAGGCCGGCATCGCGGCACGCCTCCCGGAAGCCGCGGAACCGTGCCTCCGAGTCGGGGGACTCGGGCCCGCTCCCGACGAACGCGAGCCGCCGCAGCCCGTGGTCCTCGATCAGATGGCGGGCCAGTTCGCGCTCCCCGGCGGTGTTCGCGACGACGATGTGGTCGAGGTGGTCGATCTCGCGCGGCCCCGCGAGCATCACTACCGGCAGGCGGCGCGAGATGACCTCGAGGTCCGCGGTCGGCACGGTCCGCGCCAGTACGGCGAAACCGTCCACCCGCCCCGCCACCTTCGCGACGAGGCTCTCCGGCCCGCCCTCCAGGGAGGCTGCGATCAGGAGGGCGTAGCCGTGCCGGCGGGCCGCCCGCTCCATCCCGCGGATGATCTGGTCCGAGTACAGCATCGCCGCGTCGTCGGCCCCGCCGTCGGTCTCCGCGTCGGCCTCGGCCTCGGGGTCGGCGTAGTCCGGGAAGCAGAGGCCCAGCACCCCGGTGGTGCGGCTCGCCAGGCCCCGGGCGTTCCCGCTCGGCACGTAACCGAGTTCGCGGCCCGCCTCCAGCACCCGCTCGCGCGTCTGCGCGCGCACCGAGTCCGGATTGCGGTAGACCCGGGAGACCGTGGCGATCGAGACACCCGACCGCTCGGCCACGTCGTACACCGTGGGGGCGCTCACTCGACCGACCGTCCGCTTCTTTCCTTCGCACACACCGCCCGCGGCGGCGGGCGGCCTCTCTCTTCTGAAAGCGCATTCACCCTAGATCGCGGGCCGGGGAGCGGGCAACAACGACCCGCCCATCCCGGTAAACAGACAGGCGGCCTTGCAAGATGTCCTGTCCATCTTTACGGTGGAGAGTATGTCCAGCAGCCCAGGCACCCCCCCGCCCTCCGCCGTCGGCCCCGACGAGGCCCCCGGTGCCGAACGCGTGGCGGACGATCTCGCGGCCGTCGTGAGCAGGCTGCTCCGACGGCTGCGCGGCTCGTCGGCGGACAGCCTGCTGACCCCGTCACAGCGCTCGGTCCTCGCCAGGCTCCAGGACGGCGGTCCGGCCACCACCGCGGCGCTGGCGCGCGCCGAGCTCGTACGTCCCCAGTCGATGCGGCTGACGCTGGGCGCACTGGAGAGCCGGGGTTTCGTCACGCGCGCCCCCGACCTCGCCGACGGCCGCAAGTCGGTCGTGTCGGTCACCGAGGCCGGAAGCAGCACCCTGGCCGGTGTGCGCGCCGCGAAGCGGAGCTGGCTGGCCGGAGCGATCGCCGGTGAACTGGACGGGGAGGAGCGCCGCACGCTCGCCGAGGCCGTCGAGCTCATCGGCCGTCTGGTCGACGAATGAGCCGGTACGGCCCCGGCCCCGGCGGCGAGGTGACCGGACCTCAGACCCCGGCCCTCGGTGCGGGGGCCGCCGGACAGCGGCCCGAGGCGCGGCCCGCGTTCGGCCGGCGAATGACTGAGCCACCGCAGGAGGCACAGTCTCCGGCGCCCGTGTCCGGTCCCGGGTTCGGCGCCCGCCTCACGGCCCCCCTGCTGATGGGTTCCCTGCTCAATCCGCTCAACACGACCATGATCTCCACCGCCCTGGTAGGCATCGGTCACTCCTTCGGCATCGGGGTCGCCGACACCGCGTGGCTCATCTCGGTCCTCTACCTCGCCAGTGCCGTCGCCCAGCCCGTCCTCGGCAAGCTCGCCGACACCCTTGGTCCACGCCGGGTCTTCCTGGCCGGTCTCGTGGTCGTGATCGCGTCAGGCCTGGTCGGAGCACTCGCCCAGGGCTTGGGTGCGCTGATCGTCTCCCGGCTGCTCCTCGGGGTAGGCTCCTCGGCTGCCTACCCGGCCGCCATGGCCGTCCTGCGTGACGAGTCACGGCGCCTCGTGCGCCCCACCCCCCGTCCAGTGCTCGCCCGGCTGTCGTTCGCCGCGCTGGGCAGCGCGGCGGTCGGACCCGCGCTCGGCGGGCTGCTGGTGACCTTCGTCGGCTGGCGCGGCATCTTCGCCGTCAACGTGCCGATCGCGCTCATCGCCCTCGCCGCAGCCCTCCTGTGGATACCGGCGGACCCTCCGCGCGAGCTGGCTGGCGGCGACGGTACACCCAGGCTCTCGCTGGACCCGCTGGGCATCTGCCTGTTCTCCGGGGCGCTGACCGTGCTGGTCTTCTTCCTGCTCGACCTCGCGCACCCGCAGTGGTGGCTGCTCGCCCCGTTCGCCGGACTGACCGCCGTGCTCGTCCGGTGGCAGCTGCGCACCTCGCAGCCGTTCATAGACATCCGGTTGCTCGCGGGCAACGGCGCCCTGCTGCGCACCTACATCCGCCACGGCCTCAGCTACCTGCTGATCTACTGCGTCATGTACGGCTACACGCAGTGGCTGGAGGAGGCCCGCGGCTTCTCGCCGGGGCATACCGGGCTGCTCATGCTGCCCATGTCCCTCACCGCCCTGGTCTGCTCGCTGCTCGGCGCCCGCACCAAGGGCCTCCGTGCCCCGCTGACCGTCGCCTGCGTCCTGCTCACCGCGGGCGCGGCCGTCCTGGTCTTCCTCTCGCACGACACCCCGCTGGCCGTCCTGCTGCTCGCGGGAGCGTGCTTCGGCGCACCGCAGGGACTCATCGGGACGAGCAACCAGGCCGCCGTGCAGGCGTACGCGCCGCCGGAGAGCATCGGGGCAGCTGCCGGGCTCCAGCGGACCGCCCAGTACATCGGCGCCATCACGGCGTCGAGCCTGATCGCCCTCGCGTACGCCGACACGGCGAGCGACGCGGGGCTGCACCTCATGGCGGGCGTGGCCGTCGTCCTGGCCGTCCTGCTGGCCGTCCTGACCCTGACCGACCGCGCCCTGCGCGCCCGCACCTGAAGACCCCACCCCCCGGCGCCCCTCCGCGCGCTCGCCCCCGCCGGCCGTGCCCCCACATGCACGCGACCGATCAGCACCGTCCCAAGGAGTACGCACATGACCGCCACCGTCCTCGACCCCCGTACCGCACTCGTCGTCGTCGACCTGCAGAAGGGCATCGTCGGCCTGCCGACCGCCCACCCGGCCGACGGCGTGGTCGCCAACTCCGCGGCCCTCGCCGAGGCCTTCCGCGCCAAGGACCTCCCGGTCTTCCTGGTCCGCGTGACCGGCGGCGCGCCGGGCCGCACCGAGGGCCCCGCCCGGTCCGGACAGCCCGCCGCCGACTGGGCCGACCTCGTGCCCGGGCTCGGGCAGCGCGAGAGCGACGTCGTCGTCACCAAGCAGCAGTGGGGCGCCTTCCACGGCACCGCACTCGACCTCGAACTGCGCCGCCGCGGCATCACCCAGGTCGTGCTGACCGGCATCGCCACGAGCATCGGCGTCGAGTCCACCGCCCGGGCGGCGCACGAGCACGGCTACCACGTCACCGTCGCCACGGACGCGATCACCGACATGGACGCCGACGCGCACCGCAACAGCGTCGAGAAGATCTTCCCGAGGCTCGGCGAGACCGGCACCACCGCCGCGATCATCGAGCTGCTGGGCTGAACCGCGGCCGGACCGGGGCCGGCCCGGGGCCGCACGGGTGACTTCCGCGGCTCCTGCGGCCGCGTCGGCCCGTTCATGCGGGTGCGGGTGCTTTCAGTAGATCAGCGAACCAGTCTGATCAACTGCAAATGCCACCAGAACGCATCATCCGGTCCATTCGTGTACGAGATGGACCGGGCCGGCCCCGGAGGTATCAGCCATGGCCCACGTCGGCGTCCCACGCGGGACGGCCCGAAAGCGCCGCTCGGTCGCGCTCCTGGCGACAGGTGTGCTCACGATTCCGGTGCTGGCGGCCTGCACCTCGGACAGCGGGCGGCCTACCCAGGTGGCCGTCCCACAGGACATCGCGCCGGCCGCCCGGGAGAGGGTGACCGAGGGGTCCACCCTCACCTGGGCGATCGACGCGGTGCCGGCCACCCTCAACGCCTTCCAGGCCGACGCCGACGGCGCGACCACACGGATCACCGGGGCCCTGCTGCCCTCCCTCTTCCCGATGGACGAGCGCGGCGAGCCCCGGCTCAACCCCGACTACCTGGAGTCGGCGAAGGTCATCGAGCAGGAGCCCAAGCAGGTCGTCCTGTACAAGCTCAACCAGCAGGCGGTGTGGAGCGACGGCCGTGAGATCGGCGCTCCGGACTTCGTCGCCCAGTGGCGCGCGCTGAGCGGCAAGGACTCGGCCTTCTGGACCGCGCGCAACGCGGGATACGAGCGGATCGAGAAGATCGAGCGCGGCAAGGACGACCTGCAGGTCCGGGTCACGTTCTCCAAGCCCTACGGGGACTGGCGCTCCCTCTTCTCCCCGCTGTACCCGAAGGAGGTCACCGCGACCCCCGCGGCCTTCAACGACGGGGCCAGGACCACCATCAAGAACACCGCAGGACCGTTTCGGCTGCGCAGCGTCAGCAAGGCCAAGGGGACGGTCGTGCTCGACCGGAACCCGCGCTGGTGGGGCAACGAGGCCAAGCTCGAATCACTGGTCTTCCGGGCCGTCGAGCCCAAGGACAGGACCAAGGCGCTGACCCAGGGCACGGTGCAGGTCGCCGACGTCGACGCGTCGACGGCGAACAGCATCGCCCTCGCGGCCCGCTACCGGGGCGGCAACGGGCAGCCGCCCGCGCACGGACCCGGCGCCGACGTCACCCCGGCGTCCGCCCTGCGGTCCTGGGCGCTGGCCCACGGTTCGGACGAGGAGGCCGCCGAGACGGCGCAGGCCGCCCGCGAGAAGAGCAGGCAGGCCGTGGCGGTCTACGCCGCCGAGCAGAAGTCGCTGCGTTCGTTCGCCGTACGGAAGTCCCTGGAGCCCGCCTACACGCAGCTCGCCCTGAACGGCGAGTCCGGGCCGCTCGCCGACGACCGGGTGCGCCGGGCGATCGCCCGCACGCTGGACCGGCAGGAGCTGGCCGACACCGTACTGAAGCCGCTCGGCCTCCCCGCGAAGCCGCCGGGCAGCCACCTGGCCCTGGCCGGGCAGCCCGCGTACAAGGACGGCAGCGGCGCGCTCGGCGACCAGGACACCAAGGAGGCTCAGGCCCTCCTGGCCGACGCGGGGTTCACCACCGCCGGAGCCGTCCGCAGGACCCAGGACACCAAGGCGGGCAGCGAGGCCGAAAAGAAGAAGAAGGCCGCCCAGGACGCCGAGGCGGGGGAGAAGGACAAGAAGGTCACGGGGGAGGGGAAGGAGTCCGCGAAGCCGTCGGACAAGGATAAAGAGGACAAGGCCGCGGTGACGGACAAGGACGACAAGGCCTCGCGTGAAGAGGGTACGTACATCGTCGGTGACGACAAGCCGGGCGGGCGCCGGGCGGGCGATGTCGAGGTCACCGCGCAGGACAAGCAGCCCGGCGGACCCGCCGGCGCCTACGCCCCCGCGGGCACCGCGGCACCGGCCCCCGCCGCGGCCAAGGGGCGCCTCGGCAAGGACGGCAAGCCGCTGACGCTGCGCTTCGTCCTGCCGTCGGGCCCGGGATCGCAGTCCCTGCGCACCGTGGGGGAGAAGATCGTCGAGATGCTCGACTCGGTCGGCATCGGCACGACGGTCACCAAGGTCTCCGACGACAGCTACTTCAAGGACCACGTCGCCTCGGGGGACTACGACCTGGCGCTGTACTCGTGGCCCGCCACCGCCTACCCGGCCACCGACGGGCGCCCCATCTTCGCCAAGCCGGAGCCCGCCACCGACGGCTCGCTGCTCGTCGAGCAGAACTACACGCGGGTCGGCTCGGACCACATCGACCAGTTGTTCGACCGGGCCATCTCGGAGCTGGACGCCAAGAAGTCGAGGGATCTGCTCAGGCAGGCCGACGCCAGGATCTGGGCCGCGGCGGGATCGATTCCGCTGTATCAGAGGCCACAGCTGGTCGCCGTCGACAAGAAGCTCGCGAACATCGGCGCCTTCGGCTTCTCCTCGCCCCGTTACGAGGACATCGGATTCACCGCGCGACAAGCGGCAGGTTCCCCCGCGAATCGTAAGAAGTAGCAGGTCAACGCAGTAGAGAAGCTCAGGAACAGCTCAAATTCCCTTGCCCGCCGGAGTCCCCGGCGGGCAAGGTTGTGTCCGCCCAGACCCGGGCCGTTCGTCTTCTCACACCCCTTGCCGTCCCGCCGGACACCGGCCGGATGTTGACGAAATACCGGCTGAATATCGGCTGAATCATGGCCGGCGGCCCGTCCGGCGGATCGGCCCGGGAAGCCCCGGACCCCTCGGGCCCGTACCATTGGACTAGCCGTGGCGTGCCGCCCGGCGGGCGTACGAGGACTCGAAGACCGACTGAGACGCCTGATCCCACGATCCGAGAGAAGCGCAAGCCACCCATGCCCACGCGCCACGACATCCGTAACGTAGCCATCGTCGCCCACGTCGACCACGGCAAGACCACGCTGGTCGACGCCATGCTCAAGCAGGCGGGCGCCTTCGCCTCGCACGCCGCCGAGAACCTCGACGAACGCATGATGGACTCGAACGACCTGGAGCGTGAGAAGGGCATCACGATCCTGGCCAAGAACACGGCCGTGAAGTACCACCCGAAGGATGGCGGCGACGTCATCACCATCAACATCATCGACACCCCCGGCCACGCCGACTTCGGTGGTGAGGTCGAGCGCGGCCTGTCGATGGTGGACGCGGTCGTCCTGCTCGTGGACGCCTCCGAGGGACCGCTCCCGCAGACCCGCTTCGTGCTCCGCAAGGCGCTGACGGCCAAGCTGCCGGTCATCCTCTGCATCAACAAGACGGACCGCCCGGACTCCCGCATCGCCGAGGTCATCGACGAGACGTACGACCTCTTCCTGGATCTGGACGCCGACGAGGACCAGATCGAGTTCCCGATCGTCTACGCCTGCGCCCGTGACGGCGTCGCCTCGCTGACCAAGCCCGAGGACGGCACGGTTCCCCCGGACAGCGACAGCCTGGAACCGTTCTTCAGCACGATCCTCTCCGCGGTCCCGGCCCCGGAGTACGACGAGGACGCCCCCCTCCAGGCACACGTCACCAACCTGGACGCCGACAACTTCCTCGGCCGTATCGCGCTCTGCCGTGTCGAGCAGGGTGAGCTCCGCAAGGGCCAGACGGTCACGTGGATCAAGCGCGACGGCACGATGTCCAACGTGCGCATCACCGAGCTGCTGATGACCGAGGCGCTCACCCGTAAGCCCGCCGAGAAGGCCGGGCCGGGCGACATCTGCGCCATCGCCGGTATCCCGGACATCATGATCGGCGAGACCCTGGCCGACACCGAGAACCCGATCGCGCTGCCGCTGATCACGGTCGACGAGCCGGCCATCTCGATGACCATCGGCGCGAACACCTCGCCGCTCGTCGGCAAGGGCGGCAAGGGCCACAAGGTCACCGCCCGTCAGATCAAGGACCGCCTGGACCGCGAGCTGGTCGGTAACGTCTCGCTGCGCGTCCTGGAGACCGAGCGCCCCGACGCCTGGGAGGTCCAGGGCCGCGGTGAGCTCGCGCTCGCGATCCTCATCGAGACCATGCGCCGCGAGGGCTTCGAGCTCACCGTCGGCAAGCCGCAGGTGGTCACCAAGCAGGTCGACGGCAAGACGCACGAGCCGATCGAGCGCATGACCATCGACTCGCCCGAGGAGCACCTCGGCGCCATCACGCAGCTCATGGCGACCCGTAAGGGCCGCATGGAGACGATGACGAACCACGGGTCCGGCTGGGTCCGCATGGAGTGGATCGTCCCGTCACGCGGCCTCATCGGCTTCCGCACGGAGTTCCTGACCCAGACCCGTGGCACGGGCATCGCGCACTCCCTGTTCGAGGGCCACGAGCCGTGGTTCGGCGACCTGCGCACCCGTCACAACGGCTCGCTCGTGGCCGACCGCGCGGGCGTCGTGACGCCGTTCGCGATGGTCAACCTCCAGGAGCGCGGTGTGATCTTCACCGAGGCCACCACAGAGGTCTACGAAGGCATGATCATCGGTGAGAACTCGCGTTCCGACGACATGGACGTGAACATCACGAAGGAGAAGAAGCTCACCAACATGCGTGCCGCTTCCGCCGACACCACGGAGAACGTGGTGCCGGCCCGCAAGCTCTCGCTGGAGCAGTCCCTGGAGTTCTGCCGCGACGACGAGTGCATCGAGGTGACCCCGGAGACCGTCCGTATCCGTAAGGTCGTCCTGGACCAGAAGCAGCGCGGCCGCAGCGCCTCGCGCGCCAAGAACGCCTGACCTGATCCGGACCGCCGGTGAGGGCCGGCGAACCGCTTGTACGAGGAATTGACATGAGGCCCGGCGCCCCGCAGACACTGCGGGGCGCCGGGCCTTTCGTCAACCAGTTTTCGTGACCGAGGTGTCCGAATATCGGGCGTCGCTCTCCGGAACATGTGTTAACGGTCCGTTTCGGGGGTGTCTGTCTGGGATCACTTTGTCCGGATTTCGGTCAACCATGGCTCCTTGATGTTGTAAAACCGAGACCCTTTAAGTGTGGTTTACAGCCCGGTGTTACTTAATAGTTGGCTCCATTGAGCTCGGGTCAATGGGTCGGCGCACTGTGGGGAGTGCGGACTCACGAGCACACTCGGGGCACTGCAAGCGATCGCCGCCAGGGGTGTCGGTGAATCTCTACAGTGCCCCTCTTGTAGTCAAAAGTGGACTCATGAGGAGGAAACCCATGCGCGGTGCCAAGAGCGCCAAGTGGGTCGCGGGAGCGGCAATCATCGCCCTGGCCGCGACTGCCTGCGGCGGCGGCGACAAGGACGACAACGGCAGCAAGAGTGCCAAGGGTGCGGTTGACCCCAACGGCATCTTCTCCGTCGAGGTCGGTGAGCCGCAGAACCCGCTGCAGCCGGCGAACACGATGGAGTCGAACGGCAGCATCGTCACCGACGCGATCTTCTCGCAGCTCGTCGACTACGACCCGGCCGGCAAGCTCGAGATGATCAACGCCGAGTCGGTCGACACCAAGGACTCCAAGCTCTGGACGGTCAAGCTCAAGAAGGACTGGAAGTTCCACGACGGGACGCCGGTCACCGCCGAGTCCTACGTCAAGGCGTGGAACTGGGCGGCGAACATCACCAACGCGCAGACCAACGCGTCCTGGTTCCAGGGCATCAAGGGCTACGCCGACGTGCACCCCGACGGTGAAGGCGCCAAGCCGAAGTCGGACAAGATGTCCGGCCTGAAGATCGTGGACGACTACACGTTCACCATCGAGCTGGACGCCCCGCTGCCGTACTTCGCGTACAAGCTCGGCTACACGGCCTTCTCCCCGCTCCCCGAGTCCTTCTACGCGGACCCGAAGGCGGCCGGCGAGAAGCCGGTCGGCAACGGCGCGTACAAGTTCGTGAGCTGGGACCACAAGAAGCAGATCAAGGTCGTCCGCAACGACGACTACAAGGGTCTCGACAAGGCGAAGAACGGTGGTGTGATCTTCAAGAACTACACCACCCTCGAGACCGCCTACGAGGACCTGAAGTCGGGCAACGTCGACGTGCTCCGCCAGATCGCTCCGAAGGACCTCCCGGTCTACCGTGCCGACCTCGGTGACCGTGCGGTGTCCAAGCCGTACTCCGCCATCCAGACGCTCGGTGTCGCCATGTACACCAAGCAGTGGAAGAACACCGACCCGAAGGTCCTCCAGGGCCTGTCGATGGCCATCGACCGGGACACGATCACCAAGACGGTTCTCCAGGGGACCCGCGAGCCGGCCACCGGCTGGGTCGCCAAGGGTGTCCTCGGTTACCAGCCCAACGTGGCCGGTGACGTGACCAAGTTCGACCCCGCCAAGGCCAAGGCCCTCATCAAGGAGGGTGGCGGTGTTCCGGGCAACAAGATCTGGATCCAGTTCAACGCCGACGGCGGCCACAAGGAATGGGTCGAGGCCGTCTGCAACAGCATCACCCAGGCGACCGGTGTCCAGTGCGTCGGCGACTCCAAGGCCGACTTCCAGGCCGACCTGGACGCCCGTGACGCCAAGCAGGTCAAGTCGTTCTACCGCAGTGGCTGGGTGCTCGACTACCCGGTGAACGCCAACTTCATCAGTGACCTGTTCCGTACGGGTGCGGCCGGTAACAACGGCTTCTTCTCGAACAAGGACCTCGACAAGAAGATCGCGGACGCGGACTCCGCCGCCACGCTCGACGAGTCGGTCAAGAAGTACCAGGAGGTGGAGAAGGATCTGGTCAACTACATGCCGACCATCCCGCTCTGGTACTACAAGGTCAACGCCGGTTACTCCGAGAAGGTCCAGAACGTCGACTACGCGCAGGACGGCGACCCGATCCTGACGCAGGTCGAGGTCAAGAAGTAACCACCGACGTAGTCCGCAGGCCGGTGCAGAACCGACACTGACATCGGTTCCTGCGCCAGCCTGCACGCCGTGGCCGGGGGGCCCTTCCGCGACACCGACGATCCCACGAGGGGTCGGTGACGAGGGAGGGCCCGTCGGGCTGCTGCGTGCCACTTACATGGAGGCACCATGGGGCGCTATGTCGCACGCCGACTGCTCCAGATGATCCCGGTCTTCATCGGGACAACTCTGCTGATCTTCCTGATGGTTTACACGCTGCCCGGCGACCCCGTCCGGGGGCTCTTCGGAGACAAGGGCGCGGACCCCGCGACCGTCGCCGCCATTCGGCACCAACTCGGCCTCGACCAGCCGATCCTGGTGCAGTACTGGGAGTACATGAAGGGCATCGTCCTTCACTTCGACTTCGGCACCCAGATAGCCAGCGGCAGGCCTGTCACCGACGTACTCGGTGACGCGTTCCCGGTCACGCTGAAGCTCGCCGCGATGGCGTTCGTCATCGAGATCGTCGTCGGTCTCGGCCTGGGTGTCGCCGCCGGTCTGCGCGCCGGCCGTCTCACCGACAACGTCGTGCTGATCCTGACCTTGCTGATCATCTCGATCCCGGTCTTCGTGCTCGGCTTCATCGTCAAGTCGGTGTTCGCGTTCCAGCTCGGATGGATCGCCCCGAACGTGTCGAACAATGCGACGTGGAGCGAGTTGATCACCCCGGCGATCGTCCTCGGTTCGCTCTCCCTGGCGTACGTGGCACGACTGACCCGTACGACGATGGCGGAGAACCTGCGCTCGGACTACATGCGCACGGCCGTCGCCAAGGGTCTGCCCAAGCGCCGCATCGTGGGTATCCACCTGATGCGCAACTCGCTGATCCCGGTCGTCACCTTCCTCGGCACGGACCTGGGCGCCCTCATGGGCGGCGCGGTCGTCACCGAGGGCCTGTTCAACGTGAAGGGCATCGGCGGCACCATCTTCGAGTCGATCGTCCGGCGCGAGGGCACCACCCTCGTCGGACTGGTCACCGTCCTGGTGATCGTCTATCTCTTCATGAGCTTGCTCGTCGACCTGCTGTACGCGGTCCTGGACCCGAGGATCCGGTATGCCTGACCTGACCAAGACCGCTCCCGTGCCTGACGAGGCCAAAGCTCCCGTCGCGGACCCGTCCGCCGCCGTCAAGGCGGACAAGGCACGCAGCCTCTGGGGCGACGCGTGGCAGGACCTGCGGCGCAACTGGTACTTCATCATCTCCGCGGCGCTCATCGTGATCCTGCTCCTGATCACGGTCTTCCCGGGTATGTTCACCAGCGCCTCGCCCACCACGGGCGACCTGGTGCACCACTTCCTGGGCAAGCCCGAACTGAGCAAGATCGGTTCGCCCGACTGGTTCGGCTACGACGGCCAGGGCCGCAGCGTCTACGCCCGTGTCATCTACGGCACCCGCGCCTCGGTGATCGTCGGTGTCTCGGTGACACTCGTCGTGACGCTCTTCGGAGGCCTGATCGGGATGCTGTCCGGCTACTTCGGTGGCTGGATCGACGCCCTGCTCTCCGGGTTCACCAACATCTTCCTGGGCCTGCCCTTCCTGCTCGGTGCGATGGTCGTGCTCCAGGCGTTCGCCGACCGGTCGATCTGGGTGGTCGTCTTCGCCCTGGCGTTCCTCGGCTGGACCCAGATCGCGCGGGTCATGCGCGGTGCGGTCATCACCGTCAAGCAGGCGGACTTCGTCCAGGCCGCCAGAGCCCTCGGTGCGAGCACGCCCCGCATCCTGTTCCGGCACATCCTGCCGAACGTCATGGCGCCGGTGATCGTGGTCGCGACCATCTCGCTCGGTGTGTACATCTCGGCGGAGGCGACCCTGTCCTACCTGGGTCTCGGTCTGGCCCCGCCGACGGTCTCGTGGGGTATGGACATCTCCGGTGGTTCGAGCCAGATCCGGGTGGCCCAGCACATCCTGATCTACCCGTCGATCATGCTCAGCATCACCGTTCTGGCGTTCATCATGCTCGGCGAAGCCGTCCGTAACGCCCTCGACCCGAAGACGCGATAAGGAGGGCGCACGTGACCACCATCAGCAAGAACGCAGAGATTCCGTCCGCGCGCTCGGGAGACGACAACGTCGGCCCGCTGCTCGAAGTCCGCGACCTGCACGTGGAGTTCCACACCCGCGACGGCGTCGCCAAGGCCGTCAACGGCGTGAACTACAGCGTCAGCGCGGGCGAGACCCTCGCCGTGCTCGGCGAGTCCGGATCCGGCAAGTCCGTGACCGCGCAGGCGATCATGGGCATCCTGGACATGCCCCCCGGCCGCATCCCGCAGGGCGAGATCCTCTTCCGCGGCCAGGACATGCTCAAGATGTCCAACGAGGAGCGCCGGCAGATCCGCGGCCAGAAGATCGCGATGATCTTCCAGGACGCGCTGTCCTCGCTGAACCCGGTGCTCTCCGTGGGCTACCAGCTCGGCGAGATGTTCCGCGTCCACCAGGGGCTTTCCAAGAAGGACGCCAAGGCCAAGGCCATCGCGCTGATGGACCGTGTGCGCATCCCGGCGGCCAAGGAGCGGGTCAACGACTACCCGCACCAGTTCTCCGGCGGTATGCGTCAGCGCATCATGATCGCCATGGCGCTTGCCCTGGAGCCCGACCTGATCATCGCGGACGAGCCCACCACGGCGCTCGACGTGACGGTCCAGGCGCAGGTCATGGACCTGCTCGCGGAGCTGCAGCGCGACTTCAACATGGGCCTGATCCTGATCACCCACGACCTCGGCGTCGTCGCCGACGTCGCGGACAAGATCGCGGTGATGTACGCGGGCCGGATCGTCGAGACCGCCCCGGTCCACGAGATCTACAAGCGCCCCGCACACCCCTACACCAAGGGTTTGCTGGCGTCGATCCCGCGCCTGGACCAGAAGGGCCAGGAGCTCTACGCGATCAAGGGTCTGCCGCCCAACCTGTTGCACGTGCCGTCCGGCTGCGCCTTCAACCCGCGCTGTGCGATGGCGCAGGACATCTGCCGTACGGAGATCCCGGCCCTGCGCCCGGTCGCCGAGCAGGACGGCACCGAGCTGGTCGGCCGCGGCAGTGCGTGCCACTTCTGGAAGGAGACGATCCATGGCTGAGCTCGAGAAGGAGTCCGTGGACGCCACCCCGAACGTCACCGAAGTGGCGACGGTCAACGCGGCCACCGGGACGGAGGCCGCAGCCGCCCTCGACGCCCCGGCGTCGCAGGGGGAGCCGATCCTCCAGGTGCGCAACCTGGTCAAGCACTTCCCGCTGACCCAGGGCATCCTGTTCAAGAAGCAGGTCGGCGCGGTCAAGGCCGTGGACGGCATCTCGTTCGACCTCTACCAGGGCGAGACGCTCGGCATCGTGGGCGAGTCCGGCTGTGGCAAGTCCACCGTCGCCAAGCTCCTGATGACTCTGGAGCGGGCCACCGCCGGTGAGGTCTTCTACAAGGGCCAGGACATCACCAAGCTGTCCGGGCACGCCCTGAAGGCCGTACGCCGCAACATCCAGATGGTGTTCCAGGACCCGTACACCTCGCTGAACCCGCGTATGACGGTCGGCGACATCATCGGGGAGCCCTTCGACATCCACCCCGAGGTGGCCCCGAAGGGCGACCGGCGCCGCAGGGTGCAGGAACTCCTGGACGTCGTGGGTCTGAACCCGGAGTACATCAACCGGTACCCGCACCAGTTCTCCGGCGGTCAGCGCCAGCGCATCGGCATCGCCCGCGGCCTCGCGCTCAACCCGGAGATCATCATCTGCGACGAGCCGGTCTCCGCGCTCGACGTGTCGGTGCAGGCGCAGGTCATCAACCTGATGGAGAAGCTCCAGGACGAGCTCAACCTCTCCTACCTCTTCATCGCGCACGACCTGTCGATCGTCCGGCACATCTCCGACCGGGTCGGCGTCATGTACCTCGGCAAGATGGCCGAGATCGGTACGGACACGCAGATCTACGACCACCCGACGCACCCCTACACCCAGGCGCTGCTGTCGGCGGTCCCGGTCCCGGACCCGGACGCCCGTGAGGGCCGCGAGCGGATCATCCTCTCCGGTGACGTCCCGTCGCCGGCGAATCCGCCGTCGGGCTGCCGCTTCCGCACGCGGTGCTGGAAGGCCGAGGACAAGTGCGCCACCGAGGTGCCGCTGCTGGCGATACCCGAGCGCTTCAAGGCCTCGGAGACGCCCGCCGCGCACGAGTCGGCGTGCCACTTCGCCGAGGAGAAGGGCGTCGTCCGCGCGGCGTAGTCCCCCCGGTCCGTACCAACGAGGACGCCCGGCCCCCGAGAGGGGGGCCGGGCGTCCTCGCGTTGCGGTAGCCACGTACGGCGGACATGAACATGCGACGGACTGTCATATGGGGTGATATGGGGCCTTGAGGTACTCAATGGACATCTAGGAGGCACTCCATGCGCGGAGCCACACGAGCCAGGTGGGCCGTCTGCGCCGTCGCCGTCGTCCTGACGGCCACGGCGTGCGGCGGCGGGGACAGCGGTGGCGGTGGTGGCGCCGACGGGATCGTGAGCTCCTCCTGGGGCGACCCGCAGAACCCGCTGGAGCCCGCGAACACCAACGAGGTGCAGGGCGGCAAGGTCCTCGACATGCTCTTCCGGGGGCTCGTGCGGTACAACTCCAAGACCGGCGCGGCCGAGAACGCGATCGCCGAGAAGATCGAGACGTCGGACTCGCAGAACTTCACGATCACGATCAAGGACGACTGGACCTTCAGCAACGGCGAGAAGGTCACCGCCCAGTCGTTCGTGGACGCCTGGAACTACGGCGCCGCTCTGAAGAACAACCAGAAGAACGCCTACTTCTTCCAGTACATCGACGGTTACGACGAGGTCCACCCCGAGTCCGGCTCGGCGAGCGTGGACAAGCTCTCCGGCCTGAAGGTCGTCAACCCGACCACCTTCACGGTCAAGCTGTCGCAGAAGTTCTCGCTGTGGCCCGACACCCTCGGCTACGCGGCCTTCGTTCCGCTGCCCAAGGCCTTCTACTCGAACCGCGACAGCTGGCTCTCCAAGCCCATCGGCAACGGCCCCTACACCATCGAGTCGTACTCCAAGGGCTCGTCGATGAACCTGCGCCGGTGGGACGACTACCCGGGTCCGGACAAGGCGCAGAACGGGGGGATCGACCTCAAGGTCTACACCGACAACAACACCGCCTACACGGACCTCACGGCCGGCAACCTCGACCTGGTCGACGACGTGCCAGCCTCGCAGCTCAAGAACGTCCAGGCGGACCTCGGTGACCGGTACATCAACACTCCGGCCGGCATCATCCAGACGCTCTCGTTCCCGTTCTACGAGAAGGCCTGGGACACCCCCGGCGCGGTGAAGGTCCGCCAGGGCCTGTCGAAGGCGATCAACCGCGATCAGATCACCAGCCAGATCTTCCAGAAGACCCGAACCCCCGCCTCGGACTGGACCTCCCCGGTCCTCGGCGAGGAGGGCGGCTTCAAGGAAGGGCTCTGCGGACCGTCCTGCGACTACGACAAGGCGGGGGCGAAGAAGCTGATCGAGGAGGGCGGCGGCATCCCCGGCGGCCAGCTCAAGATCTCGTACAACGCCGACACCGGCTCCCACAAGGAGTGGGTCGACGCCGTCTGCAACAGCATCAACAACACGCTGGGCAACAACAAGGCCTGCGTCGGCGACCCCATCGGCACCTTCGCCGACTTCCGCAGCCAGGTGTCCACCCAGAAACTGAGCGGAGCTTGGCGCGCGGGATGGCAGATGGACTACCCGCTGATCCAGAACTTCCTCCAGCCGCTGTACTACACCAACGCCCCGTCGAACGACGGGAAGTGGAGCAACGAGGAGTTCGACGGACTGGTGGACAAGGCCAACGCGGAGACCGACAAGGCCAAGGCCGTCAGCACCTTCCAGGACGCCGAGAAGATCCTCGCTGAGCAGATGCCCGTCATCCCGCTCTGGTACCAGAACGGCAGCGCCGGCTACTCGGACAGCGTCGAGAACGTCTCGCTGAACGTCTTCAGCGTCCCGGTCTACAACGAGATCAAGGTCAAGTGACCCGCTGAGACGGGGAGGCCGGACGTCCACGCACCGGCCTCCCCGCCGCCCGCCCCGACCGTTCACCCCGACCCCCGGAGCCCCTCATGGGACGTTATGTGATCCGGCGGCTGCTGCAGATGATCCCGGTCTTCTTCGGCACCACGTTGTTGATCTTCTTCATGGTGAACGTGCTGGGTGACCCCATCGCGGGGCTCTGCGGCGAGCGTCGCTGCGACCCCGCCACCGCCGCCCGGCTGGCCTCCGAGTTCGGCCTCGACAAGCCCGCCTGGCAGCAGTACCTGACCTACCTGGGCAACATCTTCACCGGTGACTTCGGGACCGCCTTCAACGGGGACAAGGTCATCGATCTGATGGGTGAGGCCTTCCCCGTCACCATCAGGCTCACCATCGTCGCCATCGTCTTCGAGATCGTCATCGGCATCAGCCTCGGCGTCGTGACCGGGCTGCACCGCGGCCGGCCCATCGACACCGGGGTGCTGATCCTGACGCTGGTCGTCATCGCCGTACCGACGTTCGTCACCGGCCTGCTGCTCCAGCTCCTCCTCGGTGTGGAGTGGGGCATCATCAAGCCGTCCGTCTCGTCGGAAGCGCCGCTCGACGAACTCATCGTGCCCGGTCTCGTCCTGGCCTCCGTCTCCCTGGCCTACGTCACCCGGCTCACCCGGACGTCGATCGCCGAGAACGCCCGCGCCGACTACGTCCGTACCGCGGTGGCCAAGGGCCTGCCGCGCCGGCGGGTGGTCGTGCGGCACCTGCTGCGCAACTCGCTCATCCCTGTCGTCACCTTCATCGGCACCGACGTGGGCGCCCTGATGGGCGGGGCGATCGTCACCGAGCGCATCTTCAACATCCACGGGGTCGGCTACCAGCTCTACCAGGGCATCCTGCGCCAGAGCTCTCAGACCGTCGTCGGATTCGTCACCGTCCTGGTCCTGGTCTTCCTGGCGGCGAACCTGATCGTCGACCTCTTGTACGCCGTACTCGACCCGAGGATCCGCTATGCCTGAGCAGAAGCCGTGGGAAGACACGTCGGGTGAGGGGCCGATCTCCGGGGACAGGGCGATCGCGGGGGCCGGTGCGGGCGGAGCGATGGACCTCGCCATGGACGAGGGCTCCACGCTGGAGAAGCGTCCCGGCGGCCCCGACGACACCGGGCCCGCCGAAAAGCCGCGCAGTCTCTGGTCCGACGCCTGGCGCGACCTGCGCCGCAACCCGGTCTTCATCATCTCGGCACTGATCATCCTCTTCCTGGTGATCATCTCGATCTGGCCGTGGGCGATCACCGACATGGACCCGCTGGACTGCGATCTGAGCAAGGCCCAGGAGGGGTCGCAGCCCGGCCACCCCTTCGGCTTCGACGGACAGGGGTGCGACGTCTACACGCGCACGGTCTACGGCGCCCGCACCTCGGTCACGGTCGGCGTCTGCTCCACGGTCGGCGTCTCGCTGCTGGGCGGCATCATGGGCGGCCTGGCCGGCTTCTACGGAGGTAAGTGGGACGCGCTCCTCTCCCGCCTCACCGACATCTTCTTCGGCATCCCGGTGATCCTCGGAGGCCTGGTCTTCCTCTCCGTGGTGACCAGCTCCACGGTCTGGCCGGTGGTCGGCTTCATCATCCTGCTGGGGTGGCCCCAGATCGCGCGCATCGCGCGCGGTTCGGTCATCACCGCTAAACAGAACGACTACGTCCAGGCAGCACGGGCACTGGGCGCCTCCAACTCGCGGATGCTCCTGCGGCACATCACGCCCAACGCCGTCGCCCCCGTCATCGTCGTCGCGACCATCGCCCTCGGGACGTACATCTCGCTGGAGGCGACGCTCTCGTACCTCGGTGTCGGCCTGAAACCGCCCGCCGTCTCCTGGGGCATCGACATCTCCGCCGCGTCCCCGTACATCCGCAACGCGCCGCACATGCTGCTCTGGCCCGCCGGGGCGCTGGCGATCACGGTGCTCGCGTTCATCATGCTCGGCGACGCGGTGCGCGACGCCCTGGACCCCAAGCTGCGCTGAGGAGCCCGCTGCCATGTTGCTCGAAGTGCGCGATCTGCACGTGGAGTTCCACACCCGGGAAGGGGTGGCCAAGGCCGTCAACGGGGTCAACTACTCCGTGGCCGAGGGCGAGACGCTCGCGGTGCTCGGCGAGTCCGGCTCCGGCAAGTCGGTCACCGCCCAGGCGGTCATGGGCATCCTCGACATGCCGCCCGGGAAGATCAGCGGGGGAGAGATCCTCTTCAAGGACCGCGACCTGCTGAAGCTCAAGAAGGAGGAGAGGCGCCGGATCCGCGGCCAGGAGATGGCCATGATCTTCCAGGACGCCCTCTCCTCGCTGAACCCCGTGCTCAGCGTCGGACAGCAGCTCGGTGAGATGTTCGTCGTGCACCGCGGGATGTCCCGGGGGGACGCCAAGGCCAAGGCCGTCGAGCTGATGGACCGGGTGCGCATCCCTGCCGCCCGGCAGCGGGTCGGCGACTTCCCGCACCAGTTCTCCGGCGGTATGCGCCAGCGCATCATGATCGCCATGGCGATGGCGCTGGAGCCCTCGCTGATCATCGCCGACGAACCGACCACCGCGCTCGACGTGACCGTCCAGGCGCAGGTCATGGACCTCCTCGCGGAGCTCCAGCGCGAGCTCAACATGGGGCTCATCCTCATCACCCACGACCTGGGCGTGGTCGCCGACGTCGCGGACAAGATCGCGGTGATGTACGCGGGCCGGATCGTCGAGACGTCCCCCGTCCACGAGATCTACAGGGCCCCCGCGCACCCGTACACCAAGGGCCTCCTCCGCTCCATCCCGCGGCTGGACCAGAAGGGCCAGGAGCTGTACGCGATCAAGGGCCTGCCGCCGAACCTCCTGCGCATCCCGTCCGGCTGCGCCTTCCACCCCCGCTGCCCGATGGCCCAGGCCGTGTGCCGTACGGACGTCCCGCCGCTCTACACCGTGGACGAGGAACGCCGGAGCGCCTGCCACTTCTGGAAGGAGACGCTCGATGCACGCTGAGGACACGGGGCGAGGGGGATCCGCGGGAGGCTCCACGCTGCTCTCCGAGGCCGGGGACGCCGGCCGCGGGCGGCCGTTTGCCGAGGGCGACCCGATCCTGGAGGTGCGTGGCCTGGTCAAGCACTACCCGCTGACCAGGGGCATCCTCTTCAAGAAGCAGATCGGCGCGGTCAAGGCCGTCGACGGAGTGGACTTCGACCTGGCGGCCGGCGAGACGCTCGGCATCGTGGGGGAGTCCGGCTGCGGCAAGTCGACCGTCGCCAAGATGCTGGTCCACCTCGAGCCGCCGACCGGGGGCGTCATCCGCTACAAGGGCGACGACGTCACCAAACTGTCCGGCCGTGCCCTGAAGGCCGTGCGCCGCAACATCCAGATGGTGTTCCAGGACCCGTACACCTCGCTGAATCCGCGCATGACGGTCGGTGACATCATCGGCGAACCGTACGAGATCCATCCCGAGGTGGCACCCAAGGGGAGCCGTCGGCAGAAGGTGCAGGACCTGCTGGACGTCGTCGGGCTGAACCCGGAGTACATCAACCGCTATCCGCACCAGTTCTCCGGCGGTCAGCGCCAGCGCATCGGCATCGCCCGCGGGCTGGCGCTCAATCCCGAGATCATCGTGGCGGACGAGCCGGTCTCGGCGCTGGACGTCTCCGTGCAGGCCCAGGTCGTCAACCTGCTGGACCGGCTGCAGGCCGAATTCAGCCTGAGCTTCATCTTTATCGCACACGACCTCTCGATCGTCCGGCACATCTCGGACCGGGTCGGCGTCATGTACCTCGGGCGGATCGTCGAGGTCGGCACGGACGCGGAGATCTACGAGCACCCCACGCACCCCTACACCCAGGCGCTGCTCTCCGCCGTGCCCGTACCCGATCCCACGGCACGCGCGCACCGTGAGCGGATCATCCTCCACGGCGACGTGCCGTCCCCGGCGAACATCCCGTCGGGCTGCCGCTTCCGCACCCGGTGCTGGAAGGCGCAGGAACGGTGCGAGCTGGAGGTGCCGCTGCTGGCGGTGCCGGCGGTGTTCCGGGACACGGACACACCGGCGCGGCACGACTCGGCCTGTCACTTCGCCGAGGAGAAGCAGGTGGTGCCGACGGAAGGGCTCCTGGAGACGCCTGAGCCCGCGGACGCGCCGCCGTCCCTGGACAAGGACGACCAGGGCGGCCGGGGAGCGGGTGGGTCCGGGGAGCCCGGTCCCAGGGATGACAAAGAGGAATAAACAGCCCTCAAGTTCCTTAACACGCAGGCAACTTGACCGTCGCCCCTCCGATATCCGAACGCTCCACCATGGACAGCGTACGGCCGTGCGGGTGCCGTGAGCCGGCCGGGGCGATCATCATGTCGCCCCGGCCGGTCACCCGTGTCCGCCCCGCCCCACAGGCCCCCTTGTCCGTCCGCGGGCCGCGGAGGAGTATCGCGGGGTGATACTCACGCGGGGAGCCAGAATCACCGGAGCCGTGCTGCTTGCCGTGCTCGCGGCCACGGTCGGCGGCTGGATCGTGCGGGACCTCCGGGCCGTCGGGGAGCCGCTGGACCTGCTGCGCCACTGGGCGGGTTACACCGACGCGCGGCCCGAGGGGCCGCCCGCCACCCTGCAGGCCGATCCCGTCCTGTTCCTCGTCTACGTCCTCGCGCTGATCGCCTCGCTGCGCTCCTCGGTGGCGGCCTCCACACTGGTCACCACCGGCATCGTCACGTTCGCGCTCCGCCTCCCCGGTGTGTGGATCATCGGCGCTTCCTGGATGGACGAGCGGTACGGCGACGAACTGCGCACCCGCGCCCTCATCGGGACCTTCGTCGCACTCGCCGCCGGGCTCGCACTGGTCGTCACCGGTGCGGCCGGCCGCAGGCAGCCCGCCGACCCCTACGAGCCGCTGCCCACCAGGCCGGGCCAGGGGGCCGGCTTCACCGCGTTCCTGGCGCTCGGCGCATCGGGGGCCGTCCTGATCGCCTGGGAGGTGCGCCAGTTCGTCACCCTGCCCTCCGCGCTCTACCCCGACTGGTTCATCGGCGGACGGGTCATCCGGACCGGGCTGACCGCCGCCCCGCCGGGCTGGAGCAGTGCGGTACTAGCGGTGCTCTGCCTGGTGGTGGCGTGGACCGCGCTCTTCCGTGCCGTCCACGCCCGGCCCCTCGGCATGATCCTCGCCGGGTTCCTGCTGGTCTCGGGCGCGACCGGGATCGCCCGCGCCTTCCATCACCGGATGACGGACCGCTTCGGCGACCTGGGGGCGGAGCAGCAGCTCATCGTGCTCACCTCGGTCCTGCTCGCCCTCGCCGGGGCGGCGGCCCTGCTGGTCCTCGCGCGCCGGGGTACGGAGGACGCCGACGGCCGCGGTCAGGGATACGGCGGCCACGGCTACCCGCGGAGCGGCGCGCAGGGTTACGGCTACCCGCCGGGCGGAACACCCGGCTACGGCTACCCGCGGAGCGGGCCGCAGGGTTACGGCTATCCACCGGCCGGCACTCCCGGCTACGGCTCTCCGCAGAGCGGCGGCGGGTCCGGCAACCCGCCACCGCCCGCCTCGCCGCCGCCGGGCTGGTGAAGTACCCCTGGCCGCGCCCTACGCCCGGGGCAGCCCCAGGGAACGCCTGAGGAAGTCCACCTGGAGCAGGAGCAGGTTCTCGGCGACCTGCTCCTGCGGGGTCATGTGCGTCACCCCGCTCAGCGGCAGCACCTCGTGCGGCCGGCCCGCGGAGAGCAGGGCCGAGGAGAGTCGCAGCGCGTGGGCCACCACCACGTTGTCGTCCGCGAGGCCGTGCACGATCATCATCGGCCGCGCCTGACCGGCCGGCTCGGAGAGCCCCTCATCGGTCACCAGCGAGCTGTGGGCGTACACCTCCGGCTGCGCCGAGGGGTCGCCGAGGCAGCGCTCGGTGTAGTGGGTGTCGTACAGCCGCCAGTCCGCCACCGGGGCCCCGACGACGGCCGCGTGGAACACGTCGGGGCGGCGCAGCACCGCGAGCGCGGAGAGGTAGCCGCCGAACGACCAGCCGCGCACGGCCACCTTCGAGAGGTCGAGCGGGAAGCGCTCCGCCAGTGCGTGCAGCGCCTCGACCTGGTCGTCGAGGGTGAGGGTGAAGTCGTCCCTGACGGCCTTCTCCCACCCGGGCGAACGGCCGGGAGCGCCCCGGCCGTCCGCGACGACCACGGCGAATCCCTGGTCGGCGAACCACTGGGACGTGAGGTGCGGGTTGTGCGCGGCGACGACCCGCCGCCCGTGGGGGCCGCCGTACGGATCCATCAGCACCGGAAGCGGACCGTCGGACTCTGTGTATCCGGAAGGAAGCAGCACGGCGCACGGGATGCGCCGTGCGCCCCCTTCCGCCAGGTGCACCCGGGCCGTGAGGACCGGTTCCTGGGCGAGATTCGCGACGGTGGCGATCCGCCTGCCGTCACCCAGTACCCGTACCGCCGTCCCGGGGTGCTCCAGGGAGGCGGACACCAGCACCGTCACCCTGCCCGAGCGCACCGCGGAGTGCACCCCGGCGCCCTCGCTCACGCGCTCGACGCCCAGCTCGTTGACCCGGTACACGTGGCTCTGCCCGGTCTCCGGGTCCGCCGCGCTCTCCCCGGCTGTCGCCTGCACCAGGATGTCCGACTCCCCGATGTCCAGCACCGCCTGGACATGGAGCCGGTCTCCGGTCAGCAGCCTGTCGCCGACGGCGAGCACCCGTGCGCCGCCCTCGTCGGTGATCCTCACCAGCCGCCCGTCCGGGGCCCAGGCAGGCACCCCGGCGAAAAGATCAAGCCAGATTTCGTCCTCGTCGACGTGCACCGTACGCGTCGCTCCGCTCTCCGGGTCGACGGCGAGGTACAGCTGGCTGCGCTGGTCACGCGCCTGCACGAGAAGCAGCGGCGCGCCGTTCGACGACCAGTGCACGCGTGCCAGGTAGGGGAAGCGCGCGCGGTCCCACAGGACCTCCGTGCGGTTTCCGTCCAGGTCCGTCACGAACAACCGCACCTCGGCGTTGGCCGTCCCCGCCGCCGGATAGCCGACCTCGGCCGGCCTGCTGCCGGGATGGGCCGGATCGGCGATCCACCACCGCTGGACGGCGCTGTCGTCGACCCGCGCGACCAGCAGGCGGTCCGAGCCGGGCGACCACCAGAAACCGCGGTAGCGGCTCATCTCCTCGGCCGCGACGAACTCCGCGAGGCCGTACGAGGTGTTCGCGTCCTCGGGCTCGGCGACCACGCGGTCACCCTCGCCCTCCGCGCCCACGACGCGCAGCGCGCCCCGCACGACATAGGCGATGTGGCGGCCGTCGGGGGAGGGCCGCGGATCGATCACCGGGCCCGGCACGGGAAGGGGGCGCGCCGTCCCGGCCCTCAACTCCGCGACGTACGCCTTGCCGGAGAGCGTGAAGGCTGCCAACTCGGCCGCGTCGTCGACCGCGTAGCCCACGATGCCGGCCGAGCCCTCCCGGGTCCGCTCGCGCCGTGCCCGTTCCTGCGGGGACAGCTTCTCCGCCGAACCGCCGAGCAGGGCGCCGGGGTCGGCGGCGACCCGCTCCTCGCCCGTCCCGGTGTCCAGCACCATGAGCCGGTTCGCCCGGTCGGTTCCGGAGGCCGACCTGAGGAACAGCACCCGCGTCCCATCCGGTGAGACGGTGAACGCCCGCGGTGCGCCGAGAGCGAACCTCTGGGTCCGGGCGTGCTGGCGGGGAAAAGACAGCTTCTGCGAGGTCATGGCCTCGAACCTAGCCCTCGGCGGGCGCTCCGTGCGCCCCTCGTGCTGCTGTGCCCCGATCAATGCGTCGGCACGGATAGTTATGATCCGTAGCGCTCGGTGGGTATGAACCTGCTGGCTCCATGTGTGCTGCCCGTCCCGACCGTACTGATGGAGGTGAACCGCCGTGGCACTCTCGATTTCGGCGGTGGTGCTGCTGGCGATCGTCGTCTTCCTGCTGATCCGGAAATCCGGACTGAAGGGCGGACACGCGGTGGTCTGCATGTTGCTCGGGTTCTACCTGGCGAGCTCGTCGATCGCACCGACCATCTCGGAGGTGACGTCGAACGTGGCAGGAATGATCGGGGGCATCAAGTTCTGACCGGTGCGCCGGGCGTCCCGGACCTCGTGGGGCGTTCGGCCCGTGGGGCGGGCGGCTCGTAGGGTGGTCCCATGAAGGACCTTCCCCGCCGCCGTCTGCTCCTGGTGCACGCACACCCCGACGACGAGACGATCAACAACGGCGCCACCATGGCCAGGTACGCGGCCGAGGGTGCCCACGTCGCCCTGGTGACCTGCACCCTCGGCGAGGAGGGTGAGGTCATCCCGCCGGGCCTCGCGCACCTCGCCGCGGACCGTGACGGCGGCCTGGGCGGCCACCGGGCCGGCGAACTCGAGGCCGCGATGCGGGAGCTCGGGGTCACCGACCACCGGTTCCTCGGCGGCCCCGGACGCTACCGCGACTCCGGAATGATGGGCACCGAGCCGAACCACCGCCCCGGTGCCTTCTGGGACGCCGACCCGGACGAGGCGGCCGGCCCCCTCGTCGAGGTGATCCGCTCCCTGCGCCCCCAGGTCCTCGTCACGTACGACCCGGACGGCGGCTACGGCCACCCCGACCACATCCAGGCGCACCGCGTCGCGATGCGGGCGGCGGAGCTGGCCGCCGATCCCGGGTACGACGCCGGCTCCGGGGCCCCGCACACCATCGCCAAGATCTACTGGAACAGGGTGCCGCGCCCGGTGGCCGAGGAACTGTTCGCCAGGCTCCGTGAGACGCGGCCCGACGCCTTCCCGGGGATCGCCGCGATCGACGACGTACCCGGTGTCGTGGACGAAGCGGAGATCACGACGGAGATCGACGGCTCCGCGTACGCCGAGGCGAAGACCGCGGCCATGCGGGCGCACGCCACGCAGATCGCCGTGGACGGGCCGTTCTTCGCTCTTTCGAACGACCTCGGGCAGCCCGTCTTCACGACCGAGTACTACCAGTTGGTGCGGGGAGTCCCCGGCGGGGACGATGGGGACAGGGAGCACGACCTCTTCGCGGGCGTGCCGGACGCGGCCCTCGCACCGGGAGCACAGACATGAGCAGCAGGCAGAGGCCGCGCGCCTCGTCAGAGTCGCCGCGTACCAACGCCCCGCCGAGAAGCCCCGCGCCCACCGGTCTCGCCGCGCCGCCCAACCCGGCGCGGATCCCCCTGTACGTGGGCCTGGTGGTCCTGGGGGCGGCCGTCGGACTCGCGGGCACCCTCGTCCAGGCGGCCCTGTTCCCGGGCGGGTTGCTGCTCGCCCTCGCGGCGTCGGCCGGACTGTTCTACGGCGGCCGGATGCTGACCGGGACGCAGCTGGGCGCCCTGGTGCCGGCGGTGGGCTGGTTCATCTCCGTCGTCCTGCTGCTGGGCGGGCGCCCCGAGGGCGACTACGTCTTCGGCGAGGAGCTCGGCCTGGCGCTCTTCCTGCTCGGCGGAATGGCGGTCGCTGTGATGTGTGCCACGATGTCGCGGCTGCCATTTCAGGCCAACGACACCGGCCGACCTGGCACATGATGTGGTATGTCCGCCTCCGGATTGCCCCTCCGCCGGGTGATGGGTGCATCCTTGTTTCCCCCCGGCGCCGAGAGTCTTACGGTGGCGGCCAGTAAGGTGGTGCGCGCGCCGAGCCGTCCCCTGGCCTGCGGCATGGGGGAAGTACGGGCGGCGGAGCCAATCGGGAGAACCTGCTTTGAGTCGTGAAACTGACAGTTCGTCCTCCGGCCCCCAGGGGCGTGGCGGAGCCGCGTACCCGTCGGGTACGCCGCCGTACGGATCACGCCAGTATCCGTCGCTGCACCCGTCACAGGACGGGCCGGACGACGCTCCGGAGCCTGCGGATCCGCCTCAGCCCGAGGAGCCCAGAACAGAGACGACGCTGACGACGCGTATCCGGATCAACATCCCCGGTTCGCGTCCGATCCCGCCTGTCGTGATGCGTACGCCGATGAGTGAGACGGACGCCTCGGGCGGCCGTCCGGCCGGCGAGCGGACCGGCAGCACTCCGGTTCCCGGCGCACCCGCGCCGTCCTCCGGACCGGTGCCCGGCTCCGGGCCCGCGTCACGTGACGGCGCGCCGGCCGCAGAGGCCCCGGCCGAGAAGCCGGCCCGGGAGAAGAGCGGCAGCGACTGGTTCGCGCCGCGCAAGGCTCCGGCCCCGCCGCAGGCCCCGGCAGCGGCTTCGCCGCCGCCGGGAGCGCCCGGGCCGGGCTCCCAGGGCTCCGCCTCCGGGGACCCTTCGGGCGCGGGCCGGGGTCCCGGAGCCGCGCCGACGCCGCCGCGCGCGGACTCGCCGTACTTCTCGGACAACCCGCAGCAGCCGGGCGTCCGTCAGGGCGGCAGCGCACTCGACGGGCTCGGCGCGGGCGGACCCGGCGGTCCGCTGACCACGCCCGGCCCCGGCGCGCGGCAGCCGGGCGGCCCCGGCCCCTCCGGTCCCACCACCGGTCCGGTCACCGGGAGTTCCTCCCTCACGCCGAACCTGGACGGCTTCCCCGGCGGCCCGGCCGGTCCGGGCGGGTCTGCAGGCCCCGGCGGTCCCGGGCGTCCCGGTGGTCCTGCGGGCGGCCGCCCCGGCGGGGTACCGCCGCGGCTGTCCGACGACACCGCGATCCTCACCCCGCAGTCTCCGGTGCCCGGCCCCGGCCAGGGCCCCGGCGGGAACGTCTCGGGCGACACGCTCACCAGCGGCATTCCCGTCATCCCTTCGGACTCCCGCTCGGCGTTCCCGGGCGGTCCAGGTGGGGTCCGGCCGCCCGAGGGGCCCAAGGATGGCGGACCGGGTGCTCACGTGCCGTCTCCCCGGCCCGCTCCGAAGCCCGCGCCGCCCGCGAAGAAGGGCCGCTCCAAGCCGGCCCTCCTCGGTGCGGCCGTCTTCGTGCTGCTCGGCGTCGCCTACGGCGCCGGACTGCTGATGAACCACTCCGAGGTCCCCAAGGGCACCACGGTGCTCGGCGTCGACATCGGCGGCGGCACGAAGGAGGAGGCGGTCGCCAAGCTCGACGCCGCCTTCGGCAAGCGCGCCCAGGCGCCTCTGAAGCTCTCCGTGGACGGCAAGGAGCAGGAGCTCGCCCCGGACAAGGCCGGTCTCACCCTGGACAGCCAGGAGACCGTCCGCGGCGCCGCCGGCAGCGACTACAACCCGGTCTCCGTGATCGGCTCCCTGTTCGGCGGGGCACGCCCCGCCGACCCGGTGATCCCGGTAGACGAGGAGAAGCTCGGAGTCGCCCTCACCGACCTGGCGGGCGTCTCCGGCTCGGCCAACGACGGCACGATCAAGTTCGAGCCGAACAAGGCCGTCGCCGTGCCCGGCAAGGCGGGCAAGTCCCTCGACGTCAACCGGTCGATGGTCTCGGTGCGCGACGCCTACCGCGCCCAGGTCCAGACCGGCAAGGCGACCGTCGTGGAACTGCCCGTCGCGGCCACCGAGCCCACCATCAGCCAGGCCGAACTGGACCGGGCGATGAAGGAGTTCGCGAAGCCCGCGATGTCCGATCTGGTGACGATCAACGCCGGTCCCAAGTCGATCGACTTCGGTCCCGCCAAGTCCCTGCCGCAGATCCTGTCCATGAAGCCGGTCGACGGCAGGCTGGTCGAGGTCTACGACAAGAAGGCCATCGACACCCTGCTGGACGGTGTCTTCGACGGCATCATGATCACCAAGGCCGACGGCAAGCAGCACCAGGTCGGACCGGACGACGTGGCCCAGGCCATGCAGGGCGCACTGCTCGGCAAGACCAAGGCCGAGCGGACCGTCACGATCGACCTCAGCGGCGAGGGCTGATCCCGGGCTGCGGCACCTGTCGACCGCCCTCGTCCGGACCTCCGGGCGGGGGCGGTCGTCGTTCCGGCTCCGGTCACGTCAGGGGCGACGTCCGGGGCGGGGCGTGCGGGACCATTTCCGTGCACCGCCTCGCGAAGAGGACCGTCCGAAGGAAAGCGACCTGTGTCCACCATGTGGAGTCGCACGGGCCCCGGTCGCGGGCACGCCGTCGTCACCTTCCTCCCGCCGCCGAACCACAGGCACGGGGCACCACCGCCCGGTGGCATAGATGCATGGTGCAGTAATCTTGTGAATGCGCGCACCTGATGCGCTCACAAGTGTGAAACAGAAAGGCGGGCCGAAAATGCTGCGTAACGGGCTGGAGCCCTGGCACCTGCTGATCGTGGCGATCGTCGTCATAGCGCTGTTCGCCTCGAAAAGGCTCCCGGACACTGCGCGAGCGATGGGACAGTCGCTGCGTATCCTCAAGAGCGAGACCCGGGCCATGAGAGAGGACGGTGCGTCCGGCGCCGCCACCGGTCCCGGCCCGGAGACCGAGGTCAGTTGAGCAGAGCCCTCGCGGCCTGGGCGCGGTGACGGATGGCCTCCGCCGCCGTCGGCTCGATACCGTCGACGATCTCCGCGTACTCGTCCATCTCCGCCGCCCCGCGCATGAACTCGCCGCGCTGCACGAGGAGCTGGGCCCGCTCGTAGCGGAGCCTGGCCGGGTGCGAGGGCAGCAGCAGGGAGAGTTCGAGCGCCCACAGCGCCACGTCGGTGCGTTCGGGGCGGGCCGTCGCCCAGGCCCGTACGTTGTTCAGGATGCGCAGCACCGTCTCCAGGGGCCTGGCGGGCACCAGCATGGACGGCTCCAGTGCCGCCCCCGTCGTACCGGTCACCAGGAGTCCGGCCTCCTCACCGCTCAACGGCACGCCCCCGGCGAAGGGATCGGCCAGCACGCGCTCCGCCGGATCGCCGAAGCCGACGACGTAGTGACCGGGGAGGGACACCCCGTACACGGGGGCGCCGGCCCGCCGCGCGACCTCGATCCAGACCACGGACAGCAGGATGGGCAGACCCCTGCGGCGCCGCAGCACCTGCTGCAGGAGCGACGAGTCGAGCCGCTGGTAGTCCGGGGACGAGCCCGTGAAACCGCAGCGCCCGCCGAGCAGTTCCGCGAGAGCCGAAGCCCAGGCGCGGGCGTCGCGGGCGCCGTAGGGGAGAAGGCCGGCCAGTCGGTCCAGCTCGATCTGCGCGGCGTCGATGCCGTACGGATCGGTCTCGGCGGCCGGCCCGGGAGCGGCGAACGCCTCGGCTCCCAGCAGCAGGCAGAGCAGCGCGAGGTCCGGGCGCTCGGCGCGCGCCTCCTCGGCGAACCGTCGCCGGCGTTCGGCGGTGCCGGAATCCTGAGCGCTCAAGTTAACGTACCCCTGCTGCTGTCCCCGCTACGCGGGCCGGAAGTGGTGATAGAGGTGGTGGGTCGTGAAGCCCATGCCGTCGTACAGTGCGCGGGCCCCCTCATTGTCCGCCTCCACCTGGAGCCACGCGGCCGATGCACCCTCGTCGAGTGCCACGCGCGCCAGCGCCGCCATGACAGCCGTGGCGAGACCGCGACGCCGGTACTCCGGGCCCACCTCGACGGCCATGAAGCCCGCCCAGCGGCCATCCACCACACAACGGCCGATCGCGGCGGGCACGCCGTCCGCGCCTTCGCCCGCCACGGAGGCGAACCACACCGAGGGGCCGCTCCCCAGCACCTTCAGCACGTGCGGCCCCGGAGTGCCGAAACGCTGGTAACGGGAGAGCCACGCGGCGTCCGCCTCCCGGGCCGTCCGTACGTCTGAGACATCCGCGTCCAGGTCTCCCACGGGTGCCAGCGCCGCGATCCGCACCTCGGCCGACACCTCGCGTCGCCACCCGTGGTCCTCCAGGCCGGGGCACAGCTGCTCCTGTGTTCCCTCGGCGCCCGTCGCGGCCTGGACGTACGCGGGCAGGTCCCGTGCCGCGTACCAGGCCCTCACGCGCTCCAGAGCCTCCCCGAGGGGCATCCCCGGATCGCCGAGCGGGAGCGCGGAATTGGCGCGGCGGGTGAAGCCGCCCGCGGCGCGCAGCCGCCAGTCGCCGAGCGGTTCGCTCTCCACCGGCTGCCAGGCGCGCGCGGTGGCCAGGGCGAGTTCCACGAAGGAGGCGGCCGGCCCCCGGCGGCGGGCCGGGGCGGGCGGCACGGTCTTGCCCGCCACCAGCGAGGATTCCGGAATACGGACAATCCGCCCCTGCTTCGTCGTGACCGTCAGCACGCCGTCGTCCCACGATGTGAGAACACCGACCGTGTCGGTGAACCTGGCACCCTCGGCAGGGGCTTCGGCGACGCGCCGCACGGACACGCGTTTGCCCACGTCAGCAGGCGTCATGCGAACCTCGAGTTGTCCGCCGATGGTGAATTCCACAGCTCTGTACGCACCTCCTGTTCGGATCGTGCCCCGGAACGGAGATACTAGGGGCGGGCATCGACGACGCCGCGCTCCCGCGCGAGAGCCAACGCCCTACCGAGGAGGAACGACAGCGTGACCTACGTCATCGCGCAGCCTTGTGTCGACGTGAAGGACAAGGCCTGCATCGAAGAGTGCCCCGTCGACTGCATCTACGAGGGCTCCAGGTCCTTGTACATCCATCCGGACGAGTGCGTCGACTGCGGAGCCTGTGAGCCGGTCTGCCCGGTCGAGGCCATCTTCTACGAGGACGACACCCCGGAGGAGTGGAAGGACTACTACAAGGCGAACGTCGAGTTCTTCGACGACCTCGGATCCCCGGGAGGCGCCTCCAAGCTGGGCCTCATCGAGCGCGACCACGCGTTCATCGCCGCGCTGCCGCCGCAGAACCAGTAGAGACGGCCGCACGAGCGCCGCCCGGCCCCGTACGGCTCGTCACCGTGCGGGGCCGAGGTGTTTTCCGGCAGCCATGCCACGTACGAGAAAGCAGAGTTCCGTGTCCGCAGCAGTGCCCGTCTCCTCCCGCCTCCCGGTGTTCCCCTGGGACAGGCTCGCGCCGTACAAGGCGACGGCAGCCGCCCACCCGGACGGCATCGTGGACCTGTCGGTCGGCACCCCGGTCGACCCGGTGCCCGAGCTGATCCAGGCGGCGCTGACGGCCGCATCGGACAGTCCCGGCTATCCGACGGTATGGGGCACCGAGGCGCTGCGGAACGCCCTCACCGGCTGGGTGGAGCGCAGGCTCGGCGCGGCCGGTGTGGCCCACGGACACGTCCTGCCGGTCGTCGGCTCCAAGGAACTGGTCGCCTGGCTGCCCACCCAACTGGGGCTCGGCGCGGGCGACAAGGTCGCCTACCCGCGGCTCGCCTACCCGACGTACGAGGTCGGGGCGCGGCTCTGCGGGGCCGAGGCCGTCGTCTACGACGACCCGACGGAGCTGGACCCTGCAGGGCTGAAGCTCCTCTGGCTCAACTCCCCCTCCAACCCCACCGGCCAGGTCCTGCCGAAGGACGAGCTGACCCGGATCGTGGCCTGGGCGCGGGAGCACGGGGTGCTGGTCTTCAGCGACGAGTGCTACCTGGAGCTCGGCTGGGAGGCCGAGCCCGTCTCCGTGCTGCACGCGGACGTCTGCGGTGGCACGTACGAGGGTGTCGTCGCCGTCCACTCGCTCTCCAAGCGCTCCAACCTCGCCGGGTACCGCGCGGCCTTCGTCGCGGGAGACGCGGCCGTCCTGCACGAGCTCCTCCAGGTCCGCAAGCACAGCGGGATGATGACCCCGGCGCCCGTCCAGGCGGCGACGGTCGCGGCGCTCGGCGACGACGAGCACGTGGCGGAGCAGCGCGCGCGGTACGCCCGGCGGCGCACGGTCCTGCGGGCGGCGCTGGAGGCCCACGGCTTCCGGATCGAGCACAGCGAGGCCAGCCTCTACCTGTGGGCCACGCGCGACGAGCCGTGCTGGGAGACCGTGGCGTACCTCGCCGGGCTCGGCATCCTGGTGGCGCCGGGCGACTTCTACGGTCCCGCCGGTGACCACTTCGTACGGGTGGCACTCACCGCCACCGACGAGCGTGTCGACGCGGTGGCCGAGCGGCTGGCCTGACAGCAGGGAGACGCCGAGGGACCTCGGGAGTCTGCACTCCCGAGGCCCCTTCGCGCGTCCGTGCGACGCGCGCACCGGTTCATCAGCCGATCGGCAGGCCCTTGGTCGGCAGGTTCTTGGTCGGGAGGGTGTCGCCCGACAGCTCGCCATCGGCCACGGAGCCGGCCTGCTGCAGGGACTTGCCCGCGGCGGGAAGGGTCGTGCCGACCACCTTGCCGCCGGTGTCGTTGGCGACCTCGGAACCCTGCTTCGAGGTGGAGTCCAGCGTGCTGCTCAGGCCCGCGCCGTCGAGCGAGGTCAGGCCGCCGAGTGCGGGGGTCTGCGGGAGCCCCGCGGCGCTCGCGGCGCCGGCCGCGCCGACCACGGGCGCCGCCGCGGCGATCAGCAGTGCGGCACGGGCGATCCGACGGGTCAGGGGGAGGGACATGTTGCTCCTTCGGCGGGACGTCAACGGTTCGTGGCGGATGCGGAATCCGCCTGTCCGGTGATCGGACGCACTGAACAACAGGTCCGGGGGCGGGGAAGGTTGCGGGGCACCGAGGTAAAGACTGCGCAATGCGTCAGATAATCCGCAACGGAGGAACCCGGGCGAACGGTGTATTCGGGGAACGCCTGACGAAGCGTCACTTCACTTGTGTCCCAAGGAAATCGCCCCTCTCCGAGAGCTCTCGGGGAGCCGTCGGGGAGCCGGGGCGGCCGGAGGCCCGACAGCCCGCACGGGGGATGGGGCGTACTAGTGAGCGAGCCTCATCCGGACACTTTCGGAGCCCGAATCCTCACGTTCCGTCCGCCAGTCCGTGTCGGCGGTCCAGATCCGGCCCGCGTACGAGACCTGGTCGATCCGCAGGGTGCCGGCGCGCGCGACCGCCCAGTGGGCGAGTTCCCAGCCGCGCCGGGAGGCCACGCCGTCCTCGGCCGGTAGTACGGGCACCGAGACCGTGCTCGCCGCGGCGGCGCCCGCGGAGGCGGCGGAGGGCAGGACGCCCTTCCCGAAGGCGCGCACCAGATCGGCGCGCACCTCGGTCGCGTCCCCGGGCCTCGGGGCGGTTGCCGTCGAGGCGGAGCAGGTCAGGGAGGCGGGCTCCCTGCCGGTGAGCGCGGCGGACAGCAGCGCGGCGTCCGGCTCGTGCTTCGCGTACGCCTGCGGGAACCCGCTCTTCTGGACCCGCTGTGCCGCCACCGTGAGGGGCAGCCGCGAGTATCCCGGGACGTCGACGAGGTGCTGGTAGAACTTCCCGGACGAGTAGACGGGGTCCATGATCTGGCCGGGCGTGCCCCAGCCCTGCGAAGGGCGCTGCTGGAAGAGCCCGAGGGAGTCCCGGTCACCGTGATCGATGTTGCGCAGAGCGGACTCCTGCAGTGCGGTCGCCAGCGCGATGGTCACGGCCCGCTCCGGCAGGCCGCGCGTGGTGCCCACGGCGGAGACCGTCGCGGCGTTGGCGGCCTGTTCCGGGCTCAGCTCGTAGGTGCGTCCCTCGCCGCCGTCCGCCGGACCGACGATGCAACGGGGCGAGCCCTTGCTGCCGGAGAGGTACTGCAGGGCCAGGTAGCAGGCCACGGCGACGAACACGACGAGAGCCGCCGAGACGCGGTAGAGGCGGCTACGGCGGCGGCGGGGTGAGGTGGCGGTCGTAGGCACGGGGCCACCGTACTGGAGAGTACGACCGGGGCCGAGACGCGATTCCCTTAGGCTCGTGACCATGGATGGACACACGCTCGATCTTTCACTCGACGCTTCCGCGCTCACGGCCCGGCTGGTCGACTTCCCGTCGGTCAGCGGGCACGAGAAGGACCTCGCGGACGCCGTCGAGGCGGCGCTGCGCACCCTTCCGCACCTGACCGTGGACCGCCACGGGAACAACGTCGTGGCGAGGACGCGGCTGGACCGGGCCGAGCGTGTCGTCCTGGCCGGGCACATCGACACCGTGCCGATCGCGGACAACGTGCCGTCCCGGCTCGATGCCGACGGTGTCCTGTGGGGATGCGGGACCTCCGACATGAAGTCGGGCGTCGCCGTCCAGCTGCGCATCGCGGCGACGGTGCCCGAACCCAACCGGGACCTGACCTTCGTCTTCTACGACAACGAGGAGGTGGCCGCCCACCTCAACGGCCTCGGACACGTGGCCGACGCGCACCCCGACTGGCTCGACGCGGACTTCGCCGTCCTCCTGGAACCCTCCGACGCACAGGTCGAGGGCGGCTGCCAGGGCACGGTCCGGGTGCACCTGCGCCTCGCGGGGGAGAGGGCCCACTCCGCACGCAGCTGGATGGGGTCCAACGCCATCCACGCCGCCGCGCCGGTGCTGGCCAGGCTCGCCGCGTACGAGCCGCGCCGCCCGGTCATCGACGGCCTGGAGTACCACGAGGGGCTCAACGCCGTGGGCATCGAGGGCGGCGTCGCCACCAACGTCATCCCGGACTCCTGCACCGTGGTCGTCAACTACCGGTACGCCCCCGACCTCACCCCGGAGGAGGCGGAGGCGCACGTGCGGGAGGTCTTCGAGGACTGCGGCGTCGTCGAGTTCACCGTCGACGACCACTCCGGCGCCGCGATGCCCGGCCTCTCGCACCCCGCGGCCAAGGCCTTCATGGAGGCGGTCGGCGGCACGGCCCAGCCCAAGTTCGGCTGGACGGACGTGTCCCGCTTCGGCGCCCTCGGTGTGCCCGCGGTGAACTACGGCCCCGGCGACGCGCTCTTCGCGCACAAGCGCGACGAGCACGTGTCGGTCGACCGGATCACCCACTGCGAGGAGCGCCTGCGCTCCTGGCTCACCAGCTGACCCACGGCATTCCCCTGCGTGTAACCTCCGCCGATCTACGCTGAAGCGACACACGCACATCGCAGGTCGGCGGAGGGAGCAGGTCATGGGCAACCCGGAGGACGCACGGATCCCCGAGGGCGCGCAGATTCCCGAGGGTGCGGTGAAGCCCGAGGAACAGCGGACGGGGCCTGTGCTGCGACGCAGGGAGCAGGTCCAGCCCGGCACGACCGACCAGCGGCTGCTGGACTCGGAGGGCGACTCCGAATGGGTGCACACCGACCCCTGGCGGGTGATGCGTATCCAGTCGGAGTTCGTGGAGGGCTTCGGTGCGCTGGCCGAACTCCCCAGCGCCATCAGTGTCTTCGGCTCCGCACGCACCCCGGCCGGCAGCCCGGACTACGAGGCGGGCGTGCAGATCGGCAAGGCGCTGGTCGAGGCCGGGTTCGCCGTCATCACCGGCGGAGGTCCGGGGGCGATGGAGGCGGCGAACAAGGGCGCGCGGGACGCGAAGGGCGTCTCCGTCGGCCTCGGTATCGAGCTGCCGTTCGAATCCGGGCTCAACCCGCACGTCGACATCGGCGTCAACTTCCGCTACTTCTTCGTCCGCAAGACGATGTTCGTGAAGTACGCCCAGGGCTTCGTCGTCCTCCCCGGCGGCCTCGGCACGCTGGACGAGCTCTTCGAGGCGCTGACCCTTGTCCAGACGGGCAAGGTCACGCGCTTCCCGATCGTCCTGTTCGGCTCGGCCTACTGGGGCGGTCTCGTCGACTGGCTGCGGGACACGGTCGTCGCCGGCGGCAAGGCGTCGGAGCAGGACCTGATGCTCTTCCACATCACGGACGACGTGGACGAGGCCGTCAGTCTGGTGACGAAGGAAGTGGGCCGCTAGGCCGCGGGCGTACGGGGGCCGGAGCCGCCCCCGTACGCCGGGTCCCGACGGGGCCGCGGGGTGGACAGCCGGGCGGGAGCCCCGCCCGCTACGCCAGCCCCCGCCGGGCGACCGCGGGTGGCCGGTGACCCGCGATGGACGCCACCATGTCGAGGACCTGCCGCGTCTCGGCGACCTCGTGCACCCGGTACACCTGGGCCCCCAGCCACGCCGACACGGCCGTCGTCGCGAGGGTGCCGATCACCCGCTCCTTCACCGGCCTGTCGAGCGTCTCGCCGACGAAGTCCTTGTTGGACAGCGAGACCAGCACCGGCCAGCCCGTGGCCGTCATCTCGTCCAGCCGACGCGTGGCCTCCAGGGAGTGCCGCGTGTTCTTGCCGAAGTCGTGGCCCGGGTCGATCATGATCGCGTCGGGCCTGACCCCGAGCTCCACGGCCCGCTCCGCCAGACCCACCGTCACCCGCAGGATGTCCGCCATCACGTCGTCGTACGCGACCCGGTGCGGCCGGGTGCGGGGCTCCGCGCCGCCGGCGTGGGTGCACACGAGCCCGGCCCCGTACCGCGCGGCGACCTCCGCCAGCCTGGGGTCCACGCCGCCCCACGCGTCGTTCAGCACGTCGGCGCCGGCCTCGCAGACCGCCTCGCCCACGTCGTGCCGCCAGGTGTCCACACTGATCACCACGTCGGGGTGGCGGCGGCGCACCTCGGCGACGAAGCCGACCGTGCGGCGCGCCTCCTCCTGCGCGGTCACCTCCTCGCCGGGGCCGGCCTTCACCCCGCCGACGTCGATGATCGCGGCGCCCTCCGCCACGGCCTGCTCGACCCGGGACAGCGCGGGTTCGTCACGGAACGTCGCGCCCTGGTCGTAGAAGGAGTCGGGAGTCCGGTTCACGATGGCCATGATCACCGGTTCGTGCGGTCCGAATTCCCGCCGCCCGAGCCTGAGCGCCCCGCTTCGCATTCCTGGTTCCTTCCTGTAGTCCGCCTGCGACCTTAGCCCTCCGCCGATCATGCGGGCCCCGGCGCCGGGGCGTCCGGGCCCGTACGGGAAACCCCGGCTGTCGGCGGCACGTGGCACGATCTGACCCGGACAGCTATTCCGCCCCCGGGGAGATGCACGTGTTCTGGTTCTTGCTCGTCACGATGGTCGTGGTCGTGGCCGCGGTCACCCTCGCGGTGGTCGGTGGAGGCGGAAGCGCCGTACTGCAGGACGTCGAGCCGGAACGGCTCACGGACCCGCTGCCGGCGAACCGTCCGGTCGGCCGCGCCGACGTCGAGGCCATGCGGCTGCCCATGGCGGTGCGGGGCTACCGCATGACGGACGTGGACGAGGCGCTCGGCCGGCTGGGGGCCGAGCTCGCGGAGCGCGACGCGCACATCGCGGAGCTGGAGTCGGCACTGGCCGGGGCGCAGGCCACGGCCGTCACGGGGCCCGACCTGTTCAAGCGCCCGGGCGAACCGCTCACCGGGGAGAAGGACGGCGCGCAGGACGGGGAGGACGGGCGTTGAGCGGGGCGGAGCCGGCGGCGGACGGCCGTCCGCGCTGCCCGTGGGGCCTGTCCACGGACGACTACCTCGCCTACCACGACACCGAGTGGGGCCGCCCCGTCCACGGCGACGACGCGCTGTTCGAGCGGCTCTGCCTGGAGGCCTTCCAGTCGGGGCTGTCGTGGCTGACGATCCTGCGCCGCCGCGAAGGGTTCCGCAGCGCGTTCGCGGGGTTCAGCATTCCCGCGGTCGCGAAGTTCACCGACGCCGACAGGGAACGTCTCCTCGCCGACGCCGGGATCATCCGCAACCGCGCGAAGATCGACGCCACGCTCGCCAACGCCGAGGTGCTGACGGGCTGGAGCCCGGGGGAGCTGGACGCCCTCATCTGGTCGTACGCCCCTGACCCGGCCACCCGGCCCGCCCCGCGCACCCTCGGCGACGTACCGGCGGTCACCCCCGAGTCCACCGCGCTGGCCAAGGAGCTGAAGAAGCGGTCCATCCGCTTCGTCGGTCCCACGACGGCGTACGCGCTGATGCAGGCCTGCGGTCTGGTCGACGACCACCTCGCCGACTGCGTGGCCCGGGGCGGCCGATAGGCCGATAGCCGTCCTACCTGCCCAGGTACTTCGGCGGCTGCTTGGCGAGGAAGGCCTCGACCGCGATCGTGTGGTCCTGCGACGCGCCCGCCCTCGTCTGGAGTTCGTCCTCCTTCTCCAGCGTCTCGGAGAGCGAGTGCGCCGCGCCGTACGCCATCGAGGTTTTCAGCGCCGCATAGGCCACCGTCGGGCCGTCCGCGAGGGCTCGGGCGACCGCCAGTGCCTCCTTCGCCAGGTCGGCCGCGCGCACCACCTTGTTGGCGATGCCCAGCTCGTAGGCGTCCTGCGCGGAGATCGAACGCGGGAAGAGGAGCAGGTCGGCTGCGCGGCTCGGACCGATCAGCCGGGGCAGCGTCCAGGAGACCCCCGAGTCGGCGGTCAGCGCCACGCCCGCGAAAGACGTGTTGAAGGAGGCGGTGTCGGCGACCACGCGGTAGTCGGCGGCGAGCGCGAAACCGAAGCCGGCCCCCGCGGCGACCCCGTTGACCCCCGCCACCACGGGCTTCTGCATCTCGGTCAGGGCGCGCACGATGGGGTTGTAGTGCTCCCGCACGGTGCTGAGCGCGTTGCCGCCGCCCGACGCGCGCGCCTCGGAGAGCTTGGCGACGTGCTCCCTGAGGTCCTGGCCGACGCAGAAGGCGCGCCCGGTGGCGGTGAGCAGAACCGCCCGTACGGCGGGGTCGTCCGCGACTGCCAGGAGTGCGTCGCGAAGTGCGACCTTCGCGGCGGTGTTCATGGCGTTCATCGCGTCGGGGCGGTTGATCGTGATCGTCGCGAGCCCGTCGCTCACGTCCGTGAGCACGGCGTCAGCCATGGTGTCGGCCATTCCTTGATCCCCTTACGGCTCCGGCGTCGTGCCTGTCCAGGCACTGTCGACGCAAGCATGGCGGACTTCGGGCGGGCCGGGCATGTGACCTGCGTCTAACGATTGGACCTCGACCGGGGGCCACAGGCGGCGCAGTATCGCAGCTGGATCGCCGAATTAGGTGGTTATGGGAATGCGCGTTGCGCAAGCGATGCCGACCGATGTTGGTCATCGGGGTCCCTGATGCGGGATAATGCGGAGGAAGCATTGTGTTCGACGCCGGTGAGGCAGCGCCTGTCATGGAGCCGCCGGCTGCGATGAGCTGGTTTCAGGAAGGGGAACGAGCATGGCGGCCATGAAGCCGCGGACGGGCGACGGCCCGCTCGAGGTGACAAAGGAGGGGCGGGGCATCGTCATGCGCGTTCCGCTCGAAGGCGGCGGTCGGCTTGTCGTCGAGCTGACTCCGGACGAGGCCGATGCACTCGGTGACGCCCTGAAGAAGGTCGTAGGCTGAGGCGGAGCGCCCACACTTCACCACTGCCCCGGCACGTACTGCGTGCCGGGGCAGTGGTGCGTCCGGGGCGGGGCTGAGGTGTGACGGTGCCGCGCCCGGAACGGGAACGGCCCCGGGGGCGGGGAGCTTTGTGCGCGGGCCCTGCGGCGTCGGGGGCTCGTACGCGAAAGCCCGGAAGCAGGCGGTCAGCCGCGCCGCACCGCGCACAGCAGGCCGTCGCCCACCGGCAGCAGCGTGGCCAGGAGCTCCTGGCTCTCGCGCACCGCCCGCAGCAGTTCCCGCAGGCGGAGTACCTCGGCCGGCTGCGCGGCGGAGTCGATGGTGCGGCCGTCCGCGAAGACGCCTTCGAAGCAGACAAGGCCGCCCGGCCGGAGCAAGCGCAACGATTCAGCGAGGCAGTCCAGGCTCTCGAGCCGGTCGCCGTCGCAGAAGACGAGGTCGTATCCGCCGTCGGCGAGCCGCGGCAGCACGTCGAGCGCACGGCCGGGGATGAAGCGGGCCCGGTTCGTGGCGAAGCCCGCCGCGCGGAAGGCCTGGCGGGCGAACTGCTGGCGCTCCGGTTCCGGGTCGACGGTGGTCAGTACGCCGTCCGGGCGCATGCCCTGCAGCAGATAGATGCCCGACACGCCGGTACCGGTGCCGATCTCGGCCACCGCTTTGGCGTCCGCGGTGGCAGCGAGCAGGCGCAACGCTGCGCCGGTACCTGACGACACCGGGCGGAGGCCCGTCTCGTGGGCTCGGTCCCGGGCCCAGAGCAGAGCTTCTTCCTCGGCGACAAAGGCGTCGGCGAATGCCCAGCTCGTCTGCCGGTTGGCGGTAATGACCCTCTCCTGTCCCCGTAGTTGGCGCAACGGTGACTGTATCCGCTGCACCCGGGAACCCGCAGATGGGACCGGGCGTTATGAGGGGGTGGAGGAGAACAGCTGGACCGGGCCGCGTGGCCTGGCCCGGAATGTGCCTCTTGCCCCCGGTGACACCGGGGCACGAGCAGGTAAAAAGGCTTATCCGGAGCTAACGGGCGAGGTGGCTATGGTAGGGGCTCCACTGGACACCACCAGAGCCGACAGGGGAGGTGCGGCTGCGCCTGTGGATCGGGGCGGAGCGCTGCGGCGCTTTCTCAGGTCGGCGGGTGAGCCGAAATCTGTGACCAACACCGCTGACCGTTCTTCCGACGATTCCGCACCGACCGCGACCTTCGCATCAGATGCGGATTCTCAGGCGTGGACCCCGCCCTCATGGGAAGAGATCGTCAGCACGCACAGCGGCCGCGTGTACCGACTCGCCTATCGGCTGACGGGTAACCAGCACGACGCCGAGGACCTCACCCAGGAAGTCTTCGTCCGCGTCTTCCGGTCGCTGTCGACCTATACGCCCGGCACCTTCGAGGGCTGGCTGCACAGGATCACGACGAATCTCTTCCTGGACATGGTCCGCCGAAAGCAGCGGATCCGTTTCGACTCGCTCGGCGACGACGCCGCGGAGCGGCTGCCCAGCCGTGAACCGTCTCCCCAGCAGGTCTTCAACGACACTCATTTCGACGCGGACGTCCAGCAGGCGCTGGACACCCTCGCGCCCGAGTTCCGTGCAGCGGTCGTGCTCTGTGACATCGAGGGCCTCTCCTACGAGGAGATCGCCGCGACGCTCGGCGTCAAGCTCGGCACCGTGCGCAGCCGCATCCATCGCGGCCGCTCGCACCTGCGCAAGGCACTTCGGCACCGGTCGCCCGAGGCGCGCGCCGAGCAGCGTTCCCTGGCGGACGCGGTGCTGGCGGGGGAGGGAGGATCGGCGTGAACGGCACAGGTGCGACCCCCGCGGAGCAGCATCTGGGGGACCGGCTCGCCGCGCTCGTCGACGGCGAGCTCAAACACGACGCCCGGGAGCGGGTCCTGGCCCATCTGGCGACCTGTGCCAGGTGCAAGGCCGAGGCCGATGCCCAGCGGCGGCTGAAGAGCGCCTTCGCGGCGTCTGCGGCGCCCTCGCCCTCCGAGGGATTCCTCGCCCGACTGCAAGGGCTCCCCGCGGGCCCCGGTGACGGCGAAGGTCCGGCCGGTGGCCGGAGCTTCGGTGAGGGAATCCTCCCCGTGATGCAACCGGGCGGTCCGGCGGATTCAGCGCGCACCCCCCTGGGCGGCCTCGGATATCTGCCCACGGTCCACGGCTCGACCGCGGTGCTGCCGGGCGGCCCGTCCGGCTCCGCCTTCCGTATCCACGCCGTGGGCCGGGAGGCCGACCGTTCCCCCTGGCGCGGCAGGCGCTTCGTCTTCGCGGCGGCCAGTGCCGTGTCGTTCGCGGCCATCGCGTTCGGTGGCGCGCTTCCCCTCGACTACGCGTCCGAGGCGCCGCTGAGCGCCGAGGAGGCAGGTACCCCCGCGACGCCGTTGACCGCCGCGGAGCGGACCGGCGGTCAACGTGCCGCCGCAAGTCGCGGCGGTGGCGGCGCGCTCGCCGTCACGGACGGCCGGGGCACCCTTCCGACAGCCGCACCCCCTTCGTCCGCCAGGCCCCTGCTCGTCTCCGCACCCGCGTTGCTGAGCTCGTCGGCGTTCGCCGGGGGCACCTCCGCCTTTCCGGTGCTGAACGTCGCGGTGCCGCCGCTGATACGTCCGACGGACGCCGGCCCGCTGTACTCGGCGGCGCTCGGCCCGAGCAGCGACTCGATGCGGCCCGCACCTTCCGCGACGGCCTCCGCTTCGCCGCCGGCCGACCGAGCGACCGCGCTTTCCCCGCTGCGCTGACCAGGAGCCTGCGCACGGATTCGCAAACCTGGTTGAATTCCGGGAGGGACGCCTCTGTGAGGCGTGCAAGGGCCAGTTGCGGGGAGAGCATGGACGACGGTAGGCCCAGCGGGCCGAAGACGAAGTGGTGGAGCCGTCCCTCGACAGGGCGGCCCCGCCAGGCCGGCCCGGAGGACGCGGCAGCCGTCGCCGACGGGCCCGAGGACTACACGCCCGCCCCACCGGCCGTTTCCGGGGACGGAGCGGGCCAGGTGTCCGCACCGTCCCTGGAGGTGTACGCGCCGGCGCCGCCGACTGTCGAGCCCGTCGTCTCCGGGGCGCCCGCCGCGGCGGCGCCCCGTGCGCAGCCGTTGCACGCGCCCGACGAGTACAGCACCCCGCCCTACGGTGGTCCCGGCCCGTGGGCTCCCGCGCCACCGGTGCAGCACCCGGTGCCGACCCCGGCCCACGGGACCCCCGTACCCCCGCCGTACGAGGGAACCGACGGCCACGGGACGGCCGTGACCGCGCCCGGAACCGCCGGGGCCTACGCGCACCAGCACCAGCGCCCTTCGGACGCCGTGCCGCAGCAGCACGGTGCCCCGGCGCAAGGGCCGGCCGCCCCGCCCCCGGCGCAGCCCCCACAGGGCACTCAGGCCACGCAGTGGACGCGCTACGACCCGTGGGGCGCGCCCCAGCTTCCGCTGAGCCACCCCGGCCCCATGGCGGACCCCCGGCGCCCGCGCGTCGGCCGTCGGGGGTCCCTGCTGGTCGGTGCCGCGCTGCTCGCCCTCGTCGCGGGAGGGATCGGCGGCGGGATCGGCGCCTACGTCGAGCGCAACGGCGGCCTGACCACCGTCGAACTCCCGCAGGCCGACCGGGACAACGGCGGCCGGGCGCCGGACAGTGTCGCGGGTATCGCCTCCAGCGCGCTGCCCAGCGTGGTGACCCTTCATGTCAACGGCTCTGCGGAGTCGGGCACCGGGACGGGCTTCGTCCTCGACGACGAGGGCCACATCCTCACCAACAACCACGTGGTCGCCCCGGCCGGCTCGACCGGCGACATCACCGTCACGTTCAGCGGGGGCGAGAGCGCGCCCGCCGAGATCGTCGGCAAGGACAGCGGATACGACCTGGCCGTCGTCAAGGTCTCCGGCGTCTCGGGACTCAAGCCCCTGCCGCTCGGGAACTCGGACAACGTGCGGGTGGGCGACCCGGTCGTGGCCATCGGCGCCCCCTTCGACCTCTCCAACACGGTGACGTCCGGGATCATCAGCGCCAAGCAGCGACCCATCACCGCGGGCGGTGAGAAGGGCGACGGCACGGACGTCAGCTACGTCGACGCTCTGCAGACCGACGCCCCGATCAACCCGGGCAACTCCGGTGGCCCGCTGGTCGACACGGAGGCCAGGGTGATCGGCATCAACAGCGCCATCCGGGCCGCCGACAGTGCCGCGGGCGCAGACGGCGGCCAGTCCGGCTCCATCGGCCTCGGCTTCGCGATACCGATCAACCAGGGCAAGCGGGTCGCGGAGGAACTGATCAACACCGGCAAGGCCACCCACCCGGTGATCGGCGTCACGCTGGACATGGAGTTCACCGGCGACGGGGCCAAGGTCGGTGGGAAGGCTGACAACGGCGGCCCCGCCGTGACCGAGGCCGGACCCGCCGACAAAGCGGGCGTCCGGGCGGGCGACGTCATCACCGAGGTCGAGGGCCAGCGCGTGCACAGCGGCGAGGAATTGATCGTCAAGATCCGTGCCCACAGGCCGGGCGACGAGCTCGGCCTCCGGCTGACCAGGGGCGGCAAAGACCTGTCCATGACTTTGACACTGGGTTCGGCAAGTGGCACCTGACGGCCACCCGCAGGTACCGCGTCGGCAGTTTCGCCGGGTACCGTGGAGCGGTCCGGGCCCCGGTGACCTGGCGGGGGAGAACTCGCAGAGAACACGAGGAGCATCAAGGTGTTCAATGACATAGGCGCACTCGAGCTGCTGACGCTCGTGGTTCTCGCCGTGCTCGTATTCGGCCCGGAGAAGCTGCCGAAGGTCATCCAGGACGTCACACGCACCATCCGCAAGATCCGGGAGTTCTCGGACAGCGCGAAGGAAGACATCCGCTCGGAGCTCGGCCCGCAGTTCAAGGACTTCGAGTTCGAGGACCTCAACCCCAAGACGTTCGTCCGCAAGCAGCTCATGGACGGCAACGACGACCTGGGGCTCAAGGAGATCCGGGAGAGCTTCGACCTCCGCAAGGAGATGGCGGAGGTCACCGACGCGGTGAACGGCCGCGAGACCGCGTCGGCCGGCGGCGCCGGAACCGCCGCTGCCGCCGCCGCTGCCGCCGCCGCTGCGGGCGCAGCGAGCACGCCCGATCTGCTCAAGAAGCCCGCGCACCCCGCGAAGGACGACCGCCCGCCCTTCGACGCAGACGCCACCTGAGACCCGTCAATCCCGACTCGTCCGGACGGTATGGCTATTCTCCATCTGTCCGGTTGCGAGGTTGCCCACGCCCACGGGGGGAGGGCCGCTCCGGATCAGTGAAAGATCGAGGAGGCGGCCGGACAGATGGAGACGACGAGTCGGGCAGGGGCGGACGATGCGCCCAGCGCAGTCACCGCAGAGGGGGTGCCGGCGACCCGGCGTACTGTCGACGGCTATCTCAAGGCGCCGTTCCCCTGGTACGGGCTGGACGGTGCCTTCACCGGGCCGCGATGGCTGATGCACGTCACCGCCGCTGCGGACGACACGGTGCAGCACGGTTCCACCGGGCACGGTGAGGAGCCCGTCGTACGGGCGGATGCCGGGGCGGAGAAGGCGCGCTTCGCGGTGGTCGTGACCGTGGGCAACAACCCCGTGAGGGACAGCGACGACGGTACGGGAGTGCTGGACGCGACCACGGTCTCGTCGGCCGCGTGGCTGGCGGGCTCGGGCCTGCTGGACTGCACGTGGCCGCCGCAGATGGACCACACCCTGCGTGGCGAATGGCTGAATCAGCAGACGGAGACGGCGTTCGAGCTCGCCGACGACCTGGACCGGGAGCCGTGGTCGCGGCTGTCGCTCCCGGTGGACGGGGTTCCGGTGGAGTTCCACTACCGGGAGTCCGAGTTCGGCTGGGTGCTCGCGGGATCGGCGCCGGACGGGGTCCACATCGGCGCCTACGGCCGTGGCATGAGTGCCTATGGCCTGGGATTCGCGGTGATCGGCGACATCGCCTCGTACGAGGCCTGAGCGCCGCGTGGCCAACGGTGGGGGCCGCCTCTTCGAAGAAAGAGGCGGCCCCCACCCGTTCGTCCGCTCAGAACTTGTTGCGTGGTGTGAGGCCCAAAGACATTCCCGAGAGGCCGCGCTGACGGCCGCTCAGCTTGTCCGCGATGGAGCGCAGTGCGGACCCCGCGGGAGAGTCCGGGTCGGACAGGACGACAGGCTTGCCCTCGTCGCCGCCCTCCCGCAGCCGTACGTCGATCGGGATGGACCCGAGGACCGGCACCTCCGCGCCGACCGTCCTGGTCAGTCCGTCCGCGACCCGCTGCCCCCCGCCCGAACCGAAGACGTCGACGATCTCGTCGCAGTGCGGGCACGGCATGCCCGACATGTTCTCGACGACACCGACGATCTTCTGGTGGGTCTGGACGGCGATGGAGCCGGCCCGCTCGGCGACCTCCGCCGCGGCCTGCTGAGGCGTCGTGACGACCAGGATCTCGGCGTTGGGCACCAGCTGGGCCACGGAGATCGCGATGTCACCGGTGCCCGGCGGCAGGTCGAGCAGCAGGACGTCCAGGTCGCCCCAGTACACGTCCGCGAGGAACTGCTGCAGCGCGCGGTGCAGCATCGGCCCGCGCCACACGACGGGAGCGTTGCCCGGGGTGAACATCCCGATCGAGATCACCTTCACGCCGTGCGCGGACGGCGGCATGATCATGTTCTCGACCTGGGTGGGCTTGCCGTCCGCACCGAGCATCCGCGGCACGCTGTGCCCGTAGATGTCCGCGTCCACGACGCCGACCTTGAGGCCGTCGGCGGCCATCGCCGCGGCGAGGTTCACCGTCACCGAGGACTTGCCGACGCCGCCCTTGCCGGAGGCGACCGCGTAGACCCGGGTCAGTGAGCCGGGCTTGGCGAACGGCACCTCGCGCTCCGCCGTGCCGCCGCGCAGCGCCGAGGCGAGCTCCTTGCGCTGTTCGTCGCTCATCACGTCGAGCGTGACCTCGACCCGCGACACGCCCTCGACACGGGCGACCGCGTCGGTGACGTTCTCGGTGATCGTGTCGCGCATCGGGCAGCCGGAGACCGTGAGGTACACGGTGACAGCGACCACACCGTCAGGATCGATCGAAACCGATTTCACCATGCCGAGTTCGGTGATCGGTCGGTGGATCTCCGGGTCGTTCACTGTCGCCAGTGCTTCGCGCACCGCGTCTTCCGTAGCCATACGGACGATGGTACGGCGCCGGGGGCTACGCGCGGGTAGTCCCTCAGCGGTCGCCTTCGTCACTCTCGCCCTGCGGGAGCAGGGAGCGCTCCTCCATGTCCTTCACCATGGCCTCCAGTTCCGAGCGGATCCAGTCGCGTGTGGCGACCTCGCCGAGGCCCATGCGGAGCGCGGCCATCTCCCGGCTGAGGAATTCGGTGTCCGCGATCGAGCGCTCGTTCTGCTTGCGGTCCTGTTCGTGGGTCACCCGGTCGCGGTCGTCCTGGCGGTTCTGGGCGAGCAGGATCAGCGGCGCCGCGTAGGAGGCCTGGAGGGACAGCATCAGGGTGAGGAAGATGAACGGGTACTCGTCGAAGCGCACTGCCTCGGGCGCGAAGATGTTCCACACCACCCACAGGATGATGATCAGCGTCATCCAGACGATGAACCGTCCGGTGCCCAGGAAGCGGGCGATGCGCTCCGAGAACCGGCCGAACGCCTCGGGGTCGTACTCGGGCAGCAGCCGGCGCCGCGGGTCCTTCGGCTGGTCGAGCCGGGGCCGCGGGGGACGCACGATGCCCGAGGCGCCCCCGGGCGCCGTCCGCGCACGGTCCTCAGCGGCCACCGGCGACCCCCTCCTCGTCCTGGAAGTCGGTCTCGCGCCAGTCCTCCGGGAGCAGGTGGTCCAGGACGTCGTCGACGGTCACCGCGCCCAGCAGCGATCCGCTCTCGTCGACCACGGGCACCGAGACGAGGTTGTACGCGGCCAGGTAGCTGGTCACCGCGGGCAGCGGGGTGTCCGGCGTCAGCGGGACGAGGTCGCTGTCCACGATGGAGCTGACCAGGCTGTACGGGGGATCCCGCAGCAGCCGCTGGAAGTGCACGGTGCCCAGGTACTTGCCGGTGGGGGTCTCGTCCGGGGACCGGCAGACGTACACCTGCGCGGCCAGCGCGGGGGACAGGTCCTGCTGGCGCACCCTGGCCAGGGCGTCGGCGACCGTGGCGTCCGGCCGCAGGATGATCGGCTCGGTCGTCATCAGACCGCCCGCCGTCCGCTCCTCGTACGACAGCAGCCGACGCACGTCCGCCGCGTCGTCCGGCCGCATGAGCGCCAGAAGGCGTTCCTTGTCGGCCTCGGGCAGCTCCGAGAGCAGGTCGGCCGCGTCGTCGGGGTCCATCGCCTCCAGGACGTCCGCCGCGCGGTCCTCCTCGAGCTTGCCGATGATCTCCACCTGGTCGTCCTCGGGGAGCTCCTCAAGGATGTCGGCGAGCCGGTCGTCGTCCAGGGCGGCGGCGACCTCGGCCCGGCGCTTCGGCGTCAAGTGGTGCATGGCGTTGGCGACATCGGTGGGGCGCAGGCGTTCGAAGGTCGCCACCAGGGTCTCCGCGCCCTGCCCGTGCTCGTCCAGTGAGAAGCCGTCGACGGCCGACCACTCCACGGTCAGGGTCTCGCCCTTGCGCCGCAGCGCTCCGCCACGTCCTTTGCGCACGAAGAACTTGTCGATCTCCCAGTCACGGCGAGCCGGGAGCTGCTGGATGGAGACGTCGAGGACGGTCACTTCCTCGTCCGTCTCCACGAGGCGGACCCGGCGGTCGAGGAACTCGCCCAGGACCAGTCGCTCGGTCGGGCGCTGTTCGAAGCGCCTCATGTTGACGACACCCGTGGTGATGACCTGGCCGGACTCGACGCCCGTCACCCGGGTCATGGGCAGGAAGATCCGCCGGCGGCTCACGACCTCGACGACCATTCCCAGCAGGCGCGGCGGTTTGCCGCCGACCCGGAGCATCGCCACCAGATCGCGGACGCGGCCCACCTGATCACCGTTCGGGTCGAACACCGGTACGCCGGACAGGTGTGAGACGAAAACCCTGGGGGCGCCTGCCGCCATACCGTGCGCCTCCCTCTGTCCCCGCGTCCTCCTGGCCGTGATTCAGGCTAGCCCGTCCCGGTCCGGGGTGCCCTGGCGGACCGTCCGTACGGAGCTCTGCCGAATGGCGTACGCAGCACGGGTACGCTGCCGTCTGCCACCCCCGACACACAGATGAGAGGCAGTGCGCCCGTGACCTCTTCCGCCCCAGCCGTCCGGGCCCGCCGCCGGACCGTTCCCGCCGTGGTGCTCTGCGCGGCGCTGGCCGCCGCGCTGACGGCATGTGCCGGTGAGGATCCGGACAAGGGGACCAACGGCGTTGGCAGACTGACGGCCGCGCAGATCGACAAGAAGACGCGCGCCGCGGCGGACGCCGCCGACGCGGTGCGCCTGACCGGCAAACTCGTCAGCAAGGGCGGCACGTACAGCCTGAACATGCAGCTCAGCGGTGAGGGCGGCATGGGATCGGTGACCTCGAAGCACAGCACCTTCGCCCTGCTGCGGATCGGTGACGCGCTCTTCCTCAAGGCCGACGCGGGCTTCTGGAAGGACGAGAAGGGCGACGACGGGAGCGACCAGGCCGCCGACAAGCTCGACGGCAAGTACGTGAAGGTGCCCGAGAACGATCCCGCCTACCAGCAACTGCGCGGCTTCACGGAGAAGAAGACGCTGCTCGGCGGGATGCTGGCGCTGCACGGAAAGGTCAACAAGGGCGACCGGGGCACCGTCGGAGGGGTGCGGACCGTACAGATCCTGGGCGGAAAGGGTGAGGGTGGGGCCTTGGACGTCTCGCTCCGGGGCACCCCGTATCCCCTGCGTGTGGCCCGTGGCGGTGGCGGCGGCACGGTCACCCTCGCCGACTGGGGCACGGCCTTCGAGCTGGAGCCCCCGTCCGAGGACGACACCGTCGACTACGGCGGCGAGCTGCCCAGGTCCTCCGGCTGAGACGGGGCCGTCAGCGCCTCCCGCGGCGCTTCAGCAGCAGCCGGGGGAGCGCGGCGGGCGCCTCCCGCCGGGTGGTCGCTCCGGAGGGCAGCGGCGGCGCGGCCAGCGAGGTGCCCGGCAGGTCGGTGCTCCAGGTGGCCGGCGTCAGCCGGACGATCCGGGACTCGCGTGCCCAGCGTTCGGTCAGCCGCTCTGCGTCCGGCGCGTTCAGCCGCTTGCCCTTGAGCTCGCCGACGGCCGCCTCCCACTGCTCGGAGTACGGCTCCAGGACGGTCACGGCGGCCGTCCAGGCGACCAGCCTGCCGCCCTTGTCCTTGCTTCGCACGGTCACCTCGGCGGTGGCGCCCGCTTCCAGCCCGGCGGGCAGCGGCTGCTCCCCCGGGCCGTCGCCGACGAGCACCGCCGTGCCTTCGTGCCAGACGTGCCACAGCGCCTGGGCGGTACCGGTGCCCCGCACCCAGATCAGGCCGGACTTCTTGGTGGCCTCCTCGACGAGAGCCCGGGCCGGCAACGCCTCAGCAGCAGTCATGCCCGCACTCTATTAGAGCCAGCCGTTGCGCTTGAGCGTGCGGTGGATGGAGAAACAGACGACGCCGATCAGCGCGAGGACGATCGGATAGCCGTACGTCCACTGCAGTTCGGGCATGTGCTTGAAGTTCATCCCGTACACGCCGCAGATCATCGTCGGTACGGCGATGATGGCCGCCCAGGACGTGATCTTGCGCATGTCCTCGTTCTGCGTGACGGTCGCCTGGGCCAGGTTGGCCTGGAGGATGGAGTTGAGCAGCTCGTCGAAGCCGATGACCTCCTCGTGCACCCGGGCCAGGTGGTCCGCCACGTCCCGGAAGTACTTCTGGATGTCCGGGTCGATCAGCCGCATCGGCCGCTCGCTCAGCAGCTGCATCGGCCGCAGCAACGGCGACACGGCTCGCTTGAACTCCAGCACCTCGCGCTTCAGCTGGTAGATCCGGCCGGCGTCCGATCCGCGCGCGGTCCCCTTCGCAGGGGTGGAGAACACGTCGATCTCCACCTCGTCGATGTCGTCCTGCACGGAGGCGGCCACGGCGATGTAGCCGTCCACGACATGGTCGGCGATGGAGTGCAGCACGGACGAGGGGCCCTTGGAGAGCAGCTCCGGATCTTCCTGGAGGCGGTGGCGCAGGGCGCGCAGCGAGCCCTGACCGCCGTGCCGGACGGTGATCACGAAGTCCCGCCCGGTGAAGCACATCACCTCACCGGTCTCCACGACCTCGCTGGTCGCGGTCAGTTCGGCGTGCTCGACGTAGTGGATGGTCTTGAAGACGGTGAACAGCGTGTCGTCGTAGCGCTCCAGCTTGGGCCGCTGGTGGGCGTGGACGGCGTCCTCCACGGCGAGCGGGTGGAGCCCGAACTCCCTCGCGATTCCGGAGAACTCCTCGCCGGTCGGTTCGTGCAGCCCGATCCAGGCGAAGCCGCCGTCCTCCCTGACCCGCAGCATGGCCTCACGCGGCGTCAGGCCGGAGGCCTCGGTGACCCGGCGTCCGTCGCGGTAGACAGCGCAGTCGACGACCGCGCTGGAGGCGGACGGGTCACGGGTGGCGTCGTAGCTGTTGTACGGGGTGTTGCTCTTGCGCAGGGACGGGCGCACGGCGGCGCGCAGGTCACGGATCATCGACATGGCTGGCTCCTCTTCACGGAGGGCCGTCGGCGAGGGCGTGGAACAGCCCGGAATGGGGACGTGCGCTCACGTCCGCAAAGCGGGCGGCACCGCGCGTGCGCGATGACGGCGTTCGCTACAGACAGGCAAAAAACGAACGGCTCTTCCGTCGCGCGAACTGCCGTGATGACGTCCGGGAAGGGAGTCAGATCACAGAAGGAAGGCGTCGTGGGGAAGAGCTGTCGGTACTGAGAGGTCGACTTGGATCCACCGCAGCCCCACCTCCTCCGGCCGGTCCCCCGTGGGGGATCACGTGTTGTCAGGACTGAGAGCGCGCTTCTGCGTGCTGTCCCGACCGACGGCCCAGGCTATCAGTCCGGGCCAGGGCCAATCCCTTCCTTTGCCCGTTCCAGACGCGTTCTATGCTCGCGGCATGGGAGAAATTCTTGATCTGGTCGAGGCCCGGCTCCGTACGGCGCTCGGGGAGCCGGACGCCCGTGCCGAGGTGACGTTCCTCGGCACGGACCGCATCGAGGTGCTCCGCTTCCTCGACGGGGACGTGGTGCGCTACGCCACCCTGGGCATGTCCAGGAGCCCGATGGCCGATCCGACCTCGCCCGTGGCCGACCCCGTGAAGGGCCCGCGCGCCGAACTGGTCCTGTCCGTGAGGGCCGGGATCGCGGACACCGACCAGGTGCTGAGGCCGCTCGCCGTGCTGGCGGCCTCCCCGCAGGTCGAGGGGCTGATCGTGGTACCGGGCGCCTCGCTCGACCTCGGGCAGCCGTTGTGGGCCGGCGCGCCGTTCACCTCCGTACTGGTAGCCGAACCGGGCGGTCTGGTCGAGGACCTGGAACTGGACGCCCCCATGGAGCCGGTTCGCTTCCTGCCGCTGATGCCGATGACGCACAACGAGGCGGCCTGGAAGCGGGTCAGGGGCGCGCAGGAGCTCCAGGAGCGGTGGCTGTCGCACGGGACGGACGTGCGGGACCCGCTGCGTACGTCCGTGGCGCTGGACTGACCTGCCGGACCGCCCGGCGAGCCGTCGCGCTCGTACGCCACCCCGCTCGCGGGCGGGGTGAGAGGTCAGTCCGCGAAGACCGTGGCACCGTCATCGGCGGCGTGCCGCGGCGCCGGCTCCCGCGCCTCGTGGGCCAGTGCGGCGCGCCGCACCCACACGACGGCCGCTCCGGCGAGGGCGGCGATCGCGGCGACCACGAACGGGGCGTGGATGTCACTCCACTCCTCGATCTTCGGGGCGAGGAACGGCGCGGAGGCCGCGGCGAACCAGCGGACGAAGTTGTAGCCTGCGCTCGCCACCGGGCGTGGCGCGTCCGAGACGCCGAGGGCCAGTTCGGTGTAGACGGCGTTGTTCATGCCGATGAAGGCACCGGAGACGACGGTGCAGACGATGGCCGTGGTGTGGTCGCCGTATCCGAGGACCACCAGGTCGGCCGCGAGCAGCACCAGCGAACCCCCGACGACCTTCAGCGAACCGAAGCGCCGCTGCAGGCGCGGCGCGACGAGCACCGAGAACACGGCGAGCAGCAGACCCCAGGCGAAGAACACCGCGCCCGACCTGTACGGCGACATGTCGAGCACGAACGGCGTGAAGGCCAGGATCGTGAAGAACGCGTAGTTGTAGAAGAACGCCGACGTGGCGACGGAGGCCAGCCCGCCGTGGCCGAGCGCCTTGAGCGGGTCGAGCAGTGACGTCTTGCGGGCCGGCTTCGGCTGCTCCCCGAGGAACGCGGTGATGCACACGAAGCCGATCGCCATCAGGGCGGCGGTGCCGAAGAACGGGTAGCGCCAGCTGGCGTCACCGAGCAGGGCGCCGACCAGCGGCCCGCACGCCATGCCGAGGCCGAGTGCCGACTCGTACAGCAGGATCGCGGCGGCGCTGCCGCCGGCCGCGGCTCCGACGATCACCGCGAGCGCGGTGGAGACGAACAGGGCGTTGCCCAGCCCCCAGCCGGCCCGGAAGCCGACCAGTCCGGCGACGGACGAGGAGGTGCCGGAGAGCGCGGCGAAGACGACGACCAGCGCGAGGCCGGCCAGCAGGGTCCTGCGGCCGCCGATCCGGCTGGAGACGAAGCCGGTGACCAGCATGGCGACCGCGGTGATCAGGAAGTACGAGGTGAACAGCAGGGACACCTGGCTGGGGGTGGCCCGGAGTCCCTTCGCGATGGACGGCAGGATCGGGTCCACCAGGCCGATTCCCATGAAGGCCACGACCGAGGCGCCCGCCGTGGCCCAAACGGCCTTCGGCTGGCGCAGGATGCTGGTCGTCCCCTCGTCGAACGGATCCTCTCCCGGCATGGTTTCTCTCGCTCTCCACTAGGTAGTTGCCTTATGCACAGGATAAGTTAGGCACGCTAATAAATGCAAACTACATTTATATCGCCCGGCGGGAGCCGCGCTGCGGAAGGGTGATCGTCCTTGACGGGGCGACGGCCGAAGAGGACCGTTGGGCGTTATGAGGGGCGAACCCAGTTGCCCGAAGTGCGGTGGCCGGGTCAGGGCGCCCGGCCTCTTCGCCGACGCCTGGCAGTGCTCGGCGCACGGCCAGGTGCAGCCGATGCAGCCGGTGGTGCCGCCCAGTGTCGAGGCGCTGGGCGTGGTGGTGCACCGGGCGCAGGTGCCGGTGTGGATGCCCTGGCCGCTCCCGGTGGGCTGGCTGTTCACGGGCGCGGCGTATGCGGGGGACGACCGCAGCGGCGGCCGCGCCACCGCCGTCGCGGCTTCGGGCCCCGGGCCGCTGGGCGGGATGGGTGAGCTGTTGCTCGTCGCGGAAGAGCTGGGTGTCGGGCTGGGCGCTCGCTACGCGGGCCTCGACTGCCTGGACCCCGGTTCCGGACTGCACGTCGACACGGCGCCCGACGCCAAGGTGCTCGCCGCGGGCCGGCCCACGGCGCTCTGGCACGTCAAGGACGCCCCGGCCGACCGGGCGGTCTTCGTGGGCGAGGCCCGCGGCCTGTGGCTCTGGGCCATCGTCTGGCCCGAGCAGTCAGGGCTCCTGATGTACGACGAACTGGTGCTGACCGACCTGCGCGACGCCGGCGCGGAAGTGGACCTCGTGCCCTGCGGGGCGCTCACGCCCCGGCTGCTCACCCGCCCCTGAGCGGCGGCCGGAGGGGTGATTCGCGGCGGTTATCCTTGAGCGTCCCCCTTTCCGTCCGCGAGCCCTGGAGCGAGTGCCGTGCGTATCGACCTGCACACCCACTCCACCGCGTCGGACGGTACGGACACCCCGGCCGCCCTCGTGACCGCCGCCGCCGCGGCGGGCCTCGACGTCGTGGCGCTGACCGACCACGACACGGTGCGGGGTCACGCGGAGGCGGTCGCCGCCCTTCCCGAAGGCCTCACCCTCGTCACCGGTGCGGAGCTCTCCTGCCGCATCGACGGCGTCGGGCTGCACATGCTGGCGTACCTCTTCGACCCGGCGGAGCCCGAACTGGCACGCGAGCGCGAGCTCGTGCGGGACGACCGGGTGCCCCGTGCGCGGGCCATGGTGCGCAAGCTCCAGGAGCTCGGCGTCCCCGTCACCTGGGAGCAGGTCGCGCGCATCGCGGGGGACGGCTCGGTAGGCCGCCCGCACATCGCGACCGCGCTCGTCGAACTCGGTGTCGTCGGCTCCGTCTCCGACGCCTTCGTCCCGGAGTGGCTCGCCGACGGCGGGCGGGCCTACGCCGGCAAGCACGAACTCGATCCGTTCGACGCGGTCCGGCTGGTCAAGGCCGCCGGCGGCGTCACCGTCCTCGCCCACCCGCTCGCCGTCAAGCGCGGCGCCGTGGTGCCGGAGGCCGCGATCGCGCGGCTCGCCGCAGCAGGACTCGACGGCATCGAAGTGGACCACATGGACCACGACGAACCCACCAGGGCCCGCCTGCGGGTCCTGGCCGCCGAACTAGGGCTGCTGCCCACCGGGTCGAGCGACTACCACGGCACCCGCAAGACGGTACGGCTCGGCGAGTACACCACCGACCCCGAGATCTACGGCGAGATCACCCGGCGCGCGACGGGAGCCTTCCCGGTGCCGGGTGCCGGTGGACCCCCAACCCCTGGCCTGCCCCGGCTCACCTGAGGGTTCTTCACCCCCGCGGGTGACGGAACTTCGGCGTCGCCCCTCCCCACATGTGCGTCACCCCGAGGCGCCCCCGTGCCCGGCCGTCCCCGTGACGCCCCGGTGCGCGTGTACCCCCCCTGTTCGGCCCGCTCCTCTCTCGCAAGGCTCACTGTGTTCGACATCGCTGTCTTCGGATCCCTTTTTCTCACCCTTTTTGTGATTATGGATCCGCCCGGAATCACCCCGATCTTCCTGGCACTCACCGCGGGCCGCCCCGCCAAGGTCCAACGCAGGATGGCCCTCCAGGCGGTTTCCGTCGCCTTCGGCGTGATCGCCGTCTTCGGCCTGCTGGGCCAGCAGATCCTGGGCTACCTCCACGTCTCCGTGCCGGCGCTCAGGATCGCTGGTGGTCTCCTGCTGCTGCTCATCGCCCTGGACCTGCTCACCGGCAAGACGGACGAGCCGACGCAGACCAAGGACGTCAACGTGGCGCTCGTGCCGCTCGGCATGCCTCTGCTCGCCGGGCCAGGCGCGATCGTCTCGGTGATCCTCGCGGTGCAGCACGCCGACGGGGCCGTCGGGCAGATCTCCGTCTGGTCGGCCATCCTCGCGATCCACGTCGTGCTCTGGGCGGTCATGCGGTACTCGCTGCTGATCATCCGGGTCATCAAGGACGGGGGAGTGGTGCTGGTCACCCGCCTCGCCGGGATGATGCTCTCGGCCATCGCCGTGCAGCAGATCATCAACGGCGTCACCGACGTCATCCAGAACTCCTGACGCCAGGAAGGCGGACGTCCTCCCCGCGGGTCCGGACACCACAGCGCCCCCGTACGGATCCTCCGTACGGGGGCGCTTCGTCGTCTGCTCGTCGTGCGCTCGTGATCCGCGACTCGAAGCGGTACAGGTGTTACGAAGCCGATGTGTCGGCCGGCCGGATGTAGATGCGCTGGCCCATCGCCGCGGCCTGCTGCACGATCCGGTTGACGGAGGCGGCGTCCACGACGGTGCTGTCCACGGCGGTACCGTCGACGTCGTCGAGTCGCATGATCTCGAAGCGCATATGGCTTCCCTTCGTCTGATCCTCCTGCTGGAGAACTACTGGGAGGACGGGCTGGCCGTCCGCAAGGATGAAGAGCGCAAGGCGTCACGTCTCGCGCTCCACAAGGGGTTCAACGGCTCGCCTGGTGCAAACATTCCCTACGCTAAGGAAATTTTTTGGATGTCTAAGTATCCGTTGGTAATCAACCGTGCGCACACGATGAGGCCCGTATGAACCACGCGGACACGGGGGCGGACGAAGGTCCGGGCATCCGCGAACGACTCGACCGCACCAACGCGCTGCTCCAGCGTGTACTCGCCGAGGTGTCGAAGACTCCCTCCACCCACGCGATCTTCGTCGACGCGGGTTACGTGTACGCGGCGGCGGGTCTGCTCGTCACCGGCACCGAGGACCGCCGCTCCTTCGACCTGGACGCGGAAGGCCTGATCGAGGCCTTCATCGACAAGGCGCGCACGATCTTCGCGGACAGCCGTCTGCTGCGCGTGTACTGGTACGACGGGGCCAGGCGCCGGATCCACACCGTCGAGCAGCAGGCCATCGCCGAACTCCCCGACGTCAAGGTCAGGCTCGGGAACCTCAACGCCAACAACCAGCAGAAGGGTGTCGACTCGCTCATCCGCACCGACCTGGAGTCGCTCGCCCGGCACCGCGCCATCAGCGACGCGGCACTCGTCGGCGGCGACGAGGACCTCGTCTCGGCCGTGGAGGCGGCGCAGGGGTACGGCGCCCGCGTCCACCTCTGGGGGATCGAGGCGGGTGAGGGCCGCAACCAGGCCGAACCGCTCCTCTGGGAGGTCGACAGCCAGCGCACCTTCGACCTCGACTTCTGCCGCCCGTACGTGACCCGGCGCCCGGTCACGATGTACGACGACGACAGCCCGGCCCCCGCCCGCGAGGACGTCCGCTTCGTGGGAGCACAGATCGCGGCCGGCTGGCTCGCCTCACGCGGCCGCGAGGCCCTCGCCGACCTGCTGCCGGGACACCCCTACCTGCCCGGTTCCGTCGACCAGGACCTGCTCGTCGAAGCCGAGCGCCTGCTGCAGCACTCGCTGCGCGGCCACGCCCACCTGCGCCGGGCCCTGCGTGACGGTTTCTGGCAGCATCTGCAGTCGCAGTTCTGACGCCGGGGCGGGCCGCCCTGCCAGGACGGCCCGCCCCGGCATCCGAACCTGGCGTGCCTGCCGCACGCCCTGACGTCGGCCGCCTCAGTCCCCGACGCTCCGCCAGAACGAGACGAGGGCGGCGGCCGTCTCCAGCGGACGGGCCGTGTTCGGGGAGTGCTCGGCCCCCTCGATCACCGTGCGCCGGGCACCCAGCCGCTTCGCCATGTCGTCGATCAGCGGCAGCGGCCAGACGTCGTCCCGCTCGCCCGAGATCACGTGCACGGGAAGCGGCAGCGCGGCCAGCTCGGCCACCCGGTCGGGTTCGGCCGACAACTGCGCGCCCGTGGCGATCAGCTGCGCCGGGTTGTGGCGCATCCAGCGCAGGCGCAGGTCCTCGCCGTCCCCGGTGTCCGCGTCCTCGGGCGGGTCGAGAGCGCGCATCGCCTGCCACACCTCCGCCATGCTCCACCTGCCGAGCGCGTCGCCCAGCAGCCGGGCCTTCTTCTGCTGCGCCGGGTCGATCTCGGCGGGACCGGACGACATCAGCGTGAGCGAACGGAAGGGGGCGGAGTCGAGGAGCACCGCGGCGCGGGCGATCTGACCGCCCAGCGAATGTCCCAGCAGATGGATGCCGCCGGGCAGGGGGGAGCGGTCGGCAGCGGCTGCCTGGGCCAGCACGTCGTGGGCCAACTCGGCTTGCGTGTAAGCCTCTTGGTCGTCAGGACCCTCGGACTCGTACTGCCCCCGGCCGTCCACCGTGAGGACCCGGAAACCGGCCTCGGCGAGAGGTTCGAGCAGCGCGACGAAGTCCTCCTTGCTGCCGGTGTACCCGGGCAGGAGGAGTGCGGTGGAGTGCGCGGCGGTACGCGGCGCGGCGTCCAGCACGGCGAAGTCCCCGCGCTCGGTGTGCAGGACGCGGGCGCGGGCACAGGGGGGCGGGGTGAAGGTGGGCGGCCGGCTCATGGGCCCGAGGTTAGCGCCGGAGGCCGGGGCGCGCCCGGGCAGGCATGCGTACGGCCCCGGTCCCCGCACCTGCGGGGACCGGGGCCGTACGCCGTGGAACTGATCAGCCCTCGGTCGCCCCGGCCGCGGCCGTCGTCGCGCGGGCACGGCGCCGACGCGGCTTGACGGGGGCAGCCCCGTCGTCCACCACGGCCTCGGACACCGCGGCGGTCCCGGTCTTCTCGGCCGCACGCGGACGGCGACGGCTCGGCTTGGTCTCCGCGGCCTCCTCGGGGGCGGCCGCGGTCTCCGCCACGTCGGTCTTCGGCTTCGCTGCGGCACGGGTCCGGCGGCGCGGCTTGGTCTCGGAGACGGGCTCCGAGACCGGCGCGATCTGGAAGTCGACCTCGTCGGCCGGCTTCACGACGCGGGTGCGGCGGCGCGGCTTGGTGGCCACGGGCTCCACCGCCGGTTCTGTGACGGCCACGGTCTGGAAGTCCACCACGGGCTCGGCCGCCGGGGCAGCCGCGACCGCGGGCTTCGTGGCCGTGGCACGTGCACGGCGACGGCGCGGCTTGGCCTCCTCGGCCGGCTCGGCCTCCGCGACGGGCGCGGCCTCGACGGCCGGAGCCTCGGTCACGGCGACCGCTGCCTCCACGACGCCCTCGGCCACCGCGGCACGGGTACGGCGACGGCGGCGCGGGGTGCGCGGCTCCGCGGCGTCCTCGGCGGCCGGCTCGGCCGCGGGGACGGGCACGGTGACGGCACCCTCTGCCAGGTCGCCGCCGCCACGCGTGCGACGGCGCTGACGCGGAGTGCGCGGCGGCCGCTCCTCACGGGGGGCCGGGGCGGACACGGCGGACTTGCGGCCGCGGCCACCCGTCTCGCCGAGGTCCTCGATCTGCTCCGCGCGCAGACCCGCACGGGTCCGGTCGGCGCGGGGCAGCACGCCCTTGGTCCCCGCGGGGATGCCGAGCTCCTCGTAGAGGTGCGGAGACGTGGAGTACGTCTCGGGCGGGTCCGGGAACTTCAGGTCCAGCGCCTTGTTGATCAGCTGCCAGCGCGGGATGTCGTCCCAGTCGACCAGCGTGATCGCGATGCCCTTGGCGCCCGCGCGGCCGGTGCGGCCGATGCGGTGGAGGTAGGTCTTCTCCTCCTCGGGCGACTGGTAGTTGATGACATGGGTCACACCCTCGACGTCGATGCCGCGCGCGGCGACGTCGGTGCAGACGAGGACGTCCACCTTGCCGTTGCGGAAGGCGCGCAGCGCCTGCTCACGGGCGCCCTGGCCGAGGTCGCCGTGGACCGCGCCGGACGCGAAGCCGCGCTTCTCCAGCTGCTCCGCGATGTCGGCGGCCGTGCGCTTCGTGCGGCAGAAGATCATCGCCAGCCCGCGGCCCTCGGCCTGCAGGATGCGCGAGACCATCTCCGGCTTGTCCATGTTGTGCGCGCGGTAGACGAACTGCGCCGTGTTCTTGACCGTCGTGCCCTCGTCGTCGGGCGACGTGGCGTTGATGTGCGTCGGCTGCGACATGTAGCGGCGCGCGAGGCTGATGACGGCACCGGGCATGGTGGCCGAGAACAGCATCGTCTGGCGCTTGGGCGGCAGCATGGTGATGATGCGCTCGACGTCGGGAAGGAAGCCCAGGTCCAGCATCTCGTCGGCCTCGTCGAGGACCAGGACGCGGATGTGCGACAGGTCGAGCTTGCGCTGACCCGCCAGGTCGAGCAGCCGTCCCGGGGTGCCGACGACCACGTCGACGCCCTTCTTGAGGGCCTCGACCTGGGGCTCGTACGCCCGGCCGCCGTAGATCGCGAGAACGCGGACGTTGCGGACCTTGCCGGCCGTCAGCAGGTCGTTGGTGACCTGCTGACACAGCTCACGGGTGGGGACGACGATCAGGGCCTGGGGGGCGTCCGTCAGCTTGTCGGGCGCGGCCCGGCCCGCCTCGACGTCGGCGGGGACGGTCACACGCTCCAGGAGCGGCAGGCCGAAGCCGAGCGTCTTGCCGGTGCCGGTCTTGGCCTGGCCGATGACGTCGGATCCGGAGAGCGCGACGGGAAGCGTCATCTCCTGGATCGGGAAGGGGGACGTGATGCCGACAGCCTCGAGGGCTTCGGCCGTCTCGGTGAGGATTCCGAGGTCGCGGAACGTAGTCAGGGTGCTGCCTCTTCTGTGAGACGCGGCCCGAGGCGAACGCTGGGGGTCGTACCGTGCCGGGGTTGGTCATCCGGCCTTGGATGGGCCGGGTGGCGCGGGACCACTGCCGTCGCTCGAGCGCTCGTGCCGCTGAGGGGTCCCCTCCGTCTGCGGTCGTACTCTGTGTACACCCCGCGTGGAGGGCTGTCAGGTCGGAGCCGATCGGGCCACCGACCGGGCATCCTCATTCAAGGTCGCGCTCCTGGCACAGCAAAATGCTCAGCGAACGCAATACCACTGTACCCCGGATTCGCGCATATGTGTTGGGCGAATTCATTGGAAGGGTGTGATGTCCCCGTCTCGCCGGGCCAGCCCGTTCCCGGCGGGGCGGGCTATTCTGCGCTGCATGGAGACGCCTGACAACGCCACTGAAGCATCCGAAGAAGCGCCCGCACCGACGGGGATCGCCGCCCAGGACTGGGTGACCGCCTCGGCCGAGCCGCAGTACCGCGCAGCTGTGGTGGATCTGCTGGGCGCGCTCGCCTACGGGGAACTCGCGGCCTTCGAGCGTCTCGCCGAGGATGCCAAACTCGCGCCGACACTCGGTGACAAGGCGGCCCTGGCGAAGATGGCGTCCGCCGAATTCCATCACTTCGAGCAGCTCACCGACCGGCTCACCGCCATCGAGGAGGAGCCGACCGCCGCCATGGAGCCGTTCGCCAAGGCGCTCGACGACTTCCATCGCCAGACGGCGCCGTCGGACTGGCTGGAAGGTCTGGTCAAGGCGTACGTCGGCGACTCGATCGCCAGTGACTTCTACCGGGAGATCGCCGCCCGGCTCGACTCGGACACCCGCTCGCTCGTCCTGTCCGTGCTCGACGACACGGGCCACGGCAACTTCGCCGTGGAGAAGGTCCGCGCGGCCATCGAGGCGCAGCCGCGGGTCGGCGGCAGGCTCGCGCTGTGGGCGCGCAGGCTGATGGGGGAGGCGCTCTCGCAGGCGCAGCGGGTGGTGGCGGACCGGGACGCCCTGTCCACGATGCTCGTGGGCGGAGTGGCGGACGGTTTCGACCTCGCCGAGGTCGGCCGGATGTTCTCCAGGATCACCGAGGCCCACACCAAGCGGATGGCGGCCCTAGGCCTCGCGGCCTGAGGGCCGGCCCTACTGGGCCGCCGCCGATCGCACCGCCCGGCTGCTGCGCGGGCGGATCAGCAGGGACAGGGTCACCGCCCCCACCAGTGCGGCGCCGGCCGGCGTGGCGAGCACATGACCGGCACCCAGCGTCGAGTGCGTCAGATAGGCGCCGAACAGCGCGCCGAGCACGCCCGTGACGTACACCACGCGCACGGGCGGGAGGCGGCCGGGCAAGGTGTGCAGCGCGACCCAGGACAGGGCGAGTCCGAGCACGACGGAGCTGATGGATTCCCAGAGCACAGAAGGTCACCTCGCTTGATGGCGCGGCGGTCGGTCGGTCCTTGGCCGTCCTACCCGTGGCCTGCGGAACGCAACCCTCCCGGGCACCCGGAGCACCCCACCGAGGGACACTCCGGAAGTGATCCGGCGAGAAAGAGGTGGAGGCCCGGCGGACATCCGCCGGGCCTCCACCTCTTTCGCCTGCGTCGCGCGGCTACAGCGCGCCGAACCCGACCCGCCGGGTGCTGGGCTCGCCGATCTCCACGTACGCGATCCGGTCGGCCGGCACCAGGACCTTGCGGCCCTTGTCGTCCGTGAGGCTGAGCAGCTGCGCCTTGCCGTTGAGCGCCTCGGCGACCGCGCTCTCGACCTCTTCGGCGGTGAGCCCGCTCTCCAGAACGATCTCGCGGGGCGTGTGCTGCACCCCGATCTTGACCTCCACGGCTATGTCCCTCCGACGGTCGTCATCGCGCGGTCTGACCGCGCCGTACGCAGCACACATTAGCCCGGTGAAGGGACGGACCACGGGTCGACCGGCAACGCCCGCAGCGAACACCGGCCCGTGGGCTCACACCGGCTTCAGTGCTGATCGGCGCCGTACAGGGGGAAACCGGCGATGCCGCGCCAGGCGAGCGACGTCAGCAGCTGTACCGCGGACTCGCGCGGGATTCCGGACGGGCTGGAGAGCCAGTAGCGCGCCACGACCTGGGAGACCCCGCCGAGACCCACCGCCAGCAGCATCGACTCGTCCTTCGACAGACCGGTGTCGCCTGCGATGACGTCGGAGATGGCCTCCGCGCACTGCAGTGACACCCGGTCGACGCGCTCGCGCACCGCGGGCTCGTTCGTCAGGTCGGACTCGAAGACGAGGCGGAAGGCGCCGCCCTCGTCCTCCACGTACGCGAAGTAGGCGTCCATGGTCGCCTCGACGCGCAGCTTGTTGTCCGTCGTCGAGGCGAGCGCCGTGCGGACCGCCTGGAGGAGCGACTCGCAGTGCTGGTCGAGCAGCGCGAGGTAGAGCTCCAGCTTTCCGGGGAAATGCTGGTAGAGCACCGGCTTGCTGACGCCTGCCCGCTCCGCGATGTCGTCCATCGCGGCGGCGTGGTAACCCTGCGCGACGAAGACCTCCTGCGCGGCACCCAGCAGCTGATTGCGTCGGGCACGACGGGGGAGCCGGGTGCCCCGTGGGCGCGCCGTCTCTGTCTGCTCGATGGCTGTCACGCCGCCTCCCAATTTCGTGATCGAACACAGCCGAACCGTGCACGCTGCGCCGTGGGGACATCGTACTTTTGAGTAATCCCGGTGTGCGCGGCGCGGACGCAGAATTTCACGGACCGGACGACTCCGGTAGCCACAGATGCGCAGGTCGACGCCGCAAAGTGGTGCGTTCTACCGGTAATCGTCTTCATCCTGAGCGACGACGCGGGCCTGCTCCGCAGCGTCCGCCTCGTTCGCCGCCGCAGGGTCGAGCTCCGGGAGGGGCTCGTCGCCTTCCTCCCGGACCGGCGCCCGCTGTTCGGCGGTGTCGGCCTCGGGTGCTTCCGGGTCGGCTTCGTCCGGCTGGGGGTCCTCGAAGGTCTCCGGGTCGCTCGGGTCGACCGTCATGGGGTGGCTCCCTTCCTTCCCTTGCAGCGTAGGAGCAACCCTCCCGGGGCGCTATGCGACCTGTGACGGCGAACACATGAATCACCGTGTGATCGTCTCGTAACATTGCCCCATGTCTTCCACCGAGCTGCCCGGTACACGCGCCGCCGCCGCGGCGGTGGCACCCACGGTCAGTGCCGTGAAGGTCACGGAGGGTGAGGGGCTGCGCTCCGTCGCGCTTGCGGGTCTCACCCTGACCGTGCGTGCCCGTCCCGCGGATTCCGAGGGGGCGGCTCCCGCGCTCTTCGTGCACGGGCTGGGCGGCTCCTCGCAGAACTGGTCGGCCCTGATGCCGCTGCTGACGGACGCGCTCGACAGCGAGGCGGTCGACCTGCCCGGCTTCGGCGACTCCCCGCCGCCGGACGACGGGAACTACTCCGTCACCGGACACACCCGGGCCGTGATCCGGCTGCTGGACGCCGGTGGACGCGGGCCCGTTCACCTTTTCGGGAATTCCCTGGGCGGCGCGGTCGCCACCCGGGTCGCGGCCGTCCGGCCCGACCTGGTGCGCACTCTCACGCTGATCTCCCCGGCCCTGCCGGAGATCCGGGTCCAGCGGCCGGCCGTCCCCACGGCGATGCTCGCACTCCCGGGCGTAGCTACCCTGTTCGCCAGGCTCACCCGTGGATGGACCGCGGAGCAGCGGACCCGCGGAGCCATGGCACTCTGTTACGGCGATCCGACACGCATCTCCGACGAGGCCTTCCGCAACGCGGTGGCCGAGATGGAGCGACGACTGCAACTTCCGTACTTCTGGGACGCCATGACACGCTCGGCCCGGGGCATCGTCGATGCCTACACGCTGGGTGGACAGCACGGTCTGTGGCGCCAGGCCGAGCGGGTGCTCGCACCGACCCTGCTGGTGTACGGCTCGAAGGACCAGCTCGTCTCGTACCGGATGGCACGCAGGGCGTCCGCGGCCTTCCGCGACTCGCGCCTGCTGACACTGCCCGAGGCAGGGCACGTGGCGATGATGGAGTACCCGGAGGCGGTCGCCCAGGCGTTCCGGGAACTGCTCGACGAACGCGGTGGGAGCTGATCCGGGGCGTGGGACGACACAGTCGAAAGGGCCCTGAGGCCAAGCGCCGCGAGACCGGGGCCGCAGGCGTCGATGGCGCCGCCGGAGTCCCGGGACCCGGCACCGGCAGGCGCGGGCGGGATGCCGGTCCTGCCGACGGGGACGGGCGCGGCCCGTTCCGGGACGCGCCCCAAGTCCGCGGCGGGCACCCCGAACAGCGCGAGCCGGGTGGCGGCTGGGGCGCCGGGCGGCAGGAGGTGTCCGGGCCCGCGGCCCACGAGGCGTTCCGCGTCAGGCAGGCCGTGGTGCGGCAGCAGGCGGCGCAGCGCGCGGCAGGTCTGGCGCAGCCGCGGCGGACCGGCGACGCCCCGCTGATACCGGGCGCGCGCCAGGAGTTCCTGGAGGCGTTCGACACCACGCCTTCGCGTCCGGCCCCGCCGGTGCCGCCCGAGGTCACGCCCGGGAGTGCGGCGGGGCAGGGTGAGTCCGACGACGCTCCGGCCGGCGGGAGCGGGCGGGTCAAGGGTGGCAAGGGCCGTGCCTTCACCGGTGTGGCGGCCGCCGCGGTGACCACCGTGCTGGCGGTCGTGGTGGCCGGGCAGGTCGCGGACGGCCCGGGGGCCGGAGGCGATACCTCGCCTTCCGCGGGCGTCGACCGGCAGGACTCGGACGACGCCTCACGCTCGGTGGACCGGCCCGCCCCCCCACTGCGGCGGCCGGAGGTCAAGACCATGTCGTACGCCGAGAAGATGGCCACCCCCTTCCCGCTGGCGCCCGACCTGAAGGCGTCGGGGAAGTTCGACGCGGTGCCGGGTCTGGCGAAGGCGCCGGGAAGGGGGCACAAGTACCGGTACCGGATCGACGTCGAGCGGGGCCTGGGTCTCGACTCCGGGCTGTTCGCCGAGGCGGTGCAGAAGACGCTCAACGACGACCGCAGCTGGGCGCACGACGGCGCCATGACCTTCGAGCGGATCTCTTCCGGCGAACCCGACTTCGTCATCACCCTCGCGAGTCCGGGCACCACGGGTGTCTGGTGCGAGAAGTCGGGCCTGGACACCACCGAGGACAACGTCTCCTGCGACTCCGCGGCCACGGACCGCGTGATGATCAACGCGTACCGCTGGGCGCAGGGCGCCTCGACCTTCGGTCCGGACAGGCTCCTGCCCTACCGGCAGATGCTGATCAACCACGAGGTCGGCCACCGCCTCGGACACAACCATGTGAGCTGCCGCACTCCGGGGGCTCTCGCCCCCGTGATGCAGCAGCAGACCAAGACCCTTGACCTGGACGGCATCAAGTGCCGCCCCAACCCGTGGGTGTTCCCGGGCAGTTGATTCGAGGCGGAGGCGGTTCGTCCACATTGTGGGACGGCCGTCTCACCTCGCGTTGACACCGGCTGTGGGGTCGCCCATATTTCTACGTATGTCGCACAGTCCCGCATCCTCCGAGCGCGCCGCCCTTGAGCTGGCGCTGTTCGGCGTGGCCGGGCACTGTGTAGCCGACATTCTCTGTCGCTGACGCCTGCTCGAGCGCGCGTCGGCATCCTGACGAGCCCCATCGGGCTCCTCGGTCCTCCATGACACCGCGCCCGGGCGTACTCCGTCCGCAGGCGCGGCATTCCGGTATCAGGTCCACTCTCCTCCCCGAGGAGCGGACCCTGGCTGCGCCCGTGCGGAATCTTCCCCTCCTCCCCACCGCAGCACACCGAGAGGTCATCTTCCGATGAGTCAGCCGTCCGTCATATCGCGCAGAGTGGCGACCACCGCCGCAGTCAGTCTCGTCCTGGTCGCCGGACTGGCGGCCTGCGGGCCCCAGGACGACGGCGGCGGGAAGAGCGGCAGCGCGTCCGGCGCCTCGGGCAAGCCCGCCAAGGGCGGCACCCTCACCGTGCTCAACAGGAACCCGCAGGAGGACTTCGACCCCGCGCGGCTCTACACCTCCGGCGGCGGCAACGTCCCCTCCCTCGTCTTCCGCACCCTCACCACCCGCAACCGCGAGAACGGCGCCGCGGGCTCCGAGGTCGTCCCCGACCTGGCGACCGACCTGGGCAGGCCCAGCAAGAACGCCACCGTCTGGACGTACACCCTCAAGGAAGGGCTGAAGTACGAGGACGGCACCGCGATCACCAGCGCGGACATCAAGTACGGCGTCGAGCGGTCCTTCGCCGCGGAACTCTCCGGCGGAGCGCCCTACCTGCGCGACTGGCTGGTCGGCGGGGCCGACTACCAGGGCCCGTACAAGGACAAGAAGGGCCTCGACTCGATCGAGGTGCCGGACGCCCGGACCATCGTCTTCCACCTGAACAAGCCCGAGGGCGACTTCCCGTACCTCGCCACGCAGACCCAGACGGCACCGGTGCCGCAGGCGAAGGACAAGGGCGCCAAGTACGAGAACCACCCGATCTCCTCGGGCCCGTACAAGGTCGTCGAGAACCAGGGTGACGGCGAGCGCCTCGTCCTGGAGCGCAACACCTTCTGGTCGCCCGCGACCGACGAGGAGCGCAAGGCCTACCCGGACCGCATCGACGTGCGCTCCGGGCTCGACTCGGCCGTCATCAACCAGCGGCTCTCCGCCTCCCGCGGCGCGGACGCCGCCGCCGTCACCACGGACACCAACCTCGGCCCGGCCGAGCTCGCCAAGGTGAGCGGCGACAAGAAGCTCGCCGACCGTGTCGGCACCGGCCACTTCGGCTACACGAACTACATCGCCTTCAACCCGAAGGTGAAGCCGTTCGACGACCCGAAGGTGCGTCAGGCGATCTCGTACGCCGTCGACCGCACCTCGGTGGTCAACGCGGCCGGCGGCTCCTCGCTCGCCGAGCCCGCCACCACCTTCCTGCCCGAGCAGGCGTCCTTCGGCCACCAGGCGTACGACGCCTTCCCGGCCGGCAAGGCGGGCAACGCGGCCAAGGCCAAGGAGCTGCTGAAGGAGGCTGGTTACGCCAAGGGTCTGACCATCACCCTCACGCACAGCAACGACAAGAACTTCGAGACCAGCCCGGAGATCGCCACCGCGATCCAGGAGGCGCTGAAGAAGGCCGGGATCACGGTCAAGCTGCAGGGCCTGGAGTCCAACGCCTACTCCGACAAGATCTTCAACGTGAAGAGCGAGCCCGGCTTCTTCCTCACCGGCTGGGGCGCCGACTGGCCGTCCGGCGGCCCGTTCCTCGCGCCGATCTTCGACGGACGCCAGATCGTCGAGAACGGCTACAACTTCAACGCCTCCCAGCTCGACGACCCCTCCGTCAACAAGGAGGTCGACGAGATCAACAAGCTGACCGACCTGGACGCGGCCGCGAAGCGCTGGGGCGCACTCGACAAGAAGATCGGTGAGCAGGCGGTCACCGTGCCGCTCTTCCACCCCGTCTACAAGCGCCTGTACGGCGAGTCCGTCAAGAACGTCGTCATCAGCGACTGGACCGGTGTGCTCGACATCTCGCAGGCCGCGGTCAAGTAACCATGGCTGAAGCTCTGCTGCTCAAGGAGGCGGGGGCCGTGCAGGCCCCCGCCACCGGGGCCTCCTCGTTCTGGCGGCGGCTGCGCGCCCGGCGCTCCGCCGCCGTGGCGGCCGTGATCGTCGCCCTGCTGGTCCTGGTCGCGCTCGCCGCCCCGCTGCTGGCGGGCATCGAGGGCCAGGACCCCACCACGTACCACGCGGACCTCGTCGACTCCGCGACCGGCGGTGTACCGGTGGGTTCGTTCGGCGGGATCAGTGCCGACCACTGGCTCGGCGTCGAACCGCTCACCGGCCGCGATCTCTTCGCCAGGGTCGTGTACGGGGCCCGCGTCTCGCTCGGCGTCGCGATGGCCGCGACCCTGCTCCAGGTGATCATCGGCGTGGCCGTCGGGCTCGCCGCCGGGCTCGGCAACCGCCTCGTCGACCAGGCGCTCAGCCGCGTCACCGACGTCGTCGTCGCCCTGCCCGTCATGGTGATCGCGCTCGGCGCGCTCGCCGTCGTCCCCGCGGGCTTCCCGCGTCCGGTGCTGATCGCCGTGATCGTCGGTCTGTTCGGCTGGTCCGGCATCTCCAAGATCGTGCGCGCGAAGACCCTCGCGCTGAAGTCGCTCGACCACGTGGCGGCCGCCCGGCTCAGCGGCTGGGGCGCCTGGCGGATCGCCCGGCGCGAACTGCTGCCCGCGCTCGCCGCTCCCGTCATCACCTATGCCGTGCTGCTCTTCCCCAGCGACATCGTCGTCGAAGCGGCGCTGTCCTTCCTCGGCGTCGGCATCAAGCCGCCCACGCCGTCCTGGGGGCAGATGCTCAGCGACGCCGACACCTGGTACCAGGCGGCGCCCACCTATCTGCTGATCCCCGCCCTGCTGATATTCGTCACCGTGCTGGCGCTGACCGTCCTCGGCGAAGGCGTACGCAACGCACTCGACCCGCGTGTCGCCTCCCGGCTGCGCATCGGCACCGGGCGCAAGAAGGAGGCCGGAGCATGAGCCGGTTCATGCTGCGGCGCATCGGAGGCGCGGTCTTCGTGCTCCTCGCCCTCAGCGTCGTCGTCTACGCAGCCTTCTACGTCGCCCCGGGCAACGTCGCGCAGATCGCCTGCGGTCCGCGCTGCTCGCCCGCCCAGGTGGCACAGGTCAGCGACCAACTGCGTCTCGGCGACCCGCTGTACCTGCAGTACGCGCACTTCCTCCAGGGGATCTTCGTCGGCCGTGACTACTCGACCGGCACCGGCATCCTGCACTGCCAGGCACCCTGCCTCGGGCGTTCCTACCAGAACGACGAGCAGGTCACCCAGATGATCCTCACCAAGCTCCCGGCCACCGCCTCCCTCGCGATCGGCGCCTTCGTGCTGTGGGTCGTCCTCGGCGTCGGCACCGGGCTGCTGTCGGTCTGGCGGCGCGGCCGCGCGACCGAGCGGCTCCTCACCGGACTGACCCTGGCCGGCATGGCCACACCCGTCTTCGTCATCGGCCTGTTGCTGATCATCGTCTTCTGCTCGGCGCTGCAGCTGCTGCCCTTCCCCGACTACGTACCGCTCACCGACAACCCGGAGCAGTGGGCGTGGAACCTCCTGCTGCCCTGGGTCTCACTGGCCCTGGTCTCCGCCGCGCCGTACGCCCGGATGACCCGGGCGTCGATGCTGGAGACCCTCGCCGAGGACCACGTGCGCACCTTCCGGGCGTACGGGGTGAGCGAGCGCAAGCTCGTCGGGCGGCACGCGCTGCGCGGCGCGCTCGGCCCCGTCATCGCGCTCGGCGCACTGGACATCGGCTCGATGTTCGGCGGAGCCGTCCTCACCGAGTCGCTCTTCAACATCCCCGGCGTCGGACGCGAACTCGTCGACGCCGTGAAGAACGTCGACCTTCCGGTCGTCGTCGGCCTGGTGCTCGTCACCGGCTTCTTCGTCGTCCTTGCCAATGCCGTCGCGGACATCCTCCAGGCGATGGCCGACCGTCGGGTGGTGCTGGCATGAGCCTGGTCGAGATTTCCGGTCTGACCATCTCCTTCGACGGCGCGAACGGGGTGAGGGCCGTGGACGGCCTGTCGTTCACGCTGGAGGAGGGCGCGGCGCTCGGCGTGGTCGGCGAGTCCGGATCCGGCAAGAGCGCGTCGGCGTGGGCCCTGCTCGGGCTCCACCGGGGGACGGGCGCCACGGTCGGCGGCTCGATCAGGGTCGCCGGCGTGGACGTGCAGGCGGCGGACGACGCGGAACTGCGCGCGCTGCGCGGGGCGAGGGCCGCGATGGTCTTCCAGGACCCGCTGTCCTCGCTGGACCCGTACTACGCGGTCGGTGACCAGATCGCCGAGGTGTACCGGGTCCACGCGCGTGCCTCCCGGCGGGCGGCACGGGCGCGGGCCGTCGAGGTGCTGGACCGCGTCGGGATACCCGACGCGGTACGGCGCTCCCGGTCGCGGCCGCACGAGTTCTCCGGCGGGATGCGGCAGCGTGCACTGATCGCGATGGCCCTGGCCTGCGAGCCCCGGCTGCTGATCGCCGACGAGCCGACGACCGCGCTCGACGTCACGGTGCAGGCCCAGATCCTCGACCTGCTGCACGATCTGCGCAGGGAGACGGGCATGGGGCTGCTGCTGGTCACCCATGACGTGGGCGTGGCGGCGGAGAGTGTCGACGACGTCCTCGTGATGCAGCACGGCCGGGCGGTGGAGCGTGGGCCCGTCGCCGAGGTGCTGGGCTCGCCCCGGCAGCCGTACACCCGCGAACTGCTCGCGGCGGTGCCCCGGGTGGACGCCACGCGGACACGCGTGGCGGAGCGGCAGGAGGCCGCAGCCGTCCCGGCACCCGGGCCCGCGGTCGCCCCCGGGGGGGAGCCGCTCCTCGAAGCCGTCGGCCTCAGCCGCGAGTTCGGCCGGGGCGCCGGCCGGATCACCGCGGTGGACGGCGTCTCGCTCACGGTCCGCGCCGGCGAGACGCTGGGCGTCGTGGGCGAGAGCGGCAGCGGCAAGACCACGCTCGGGCGTATGCTCGTGCGGCTCCTCGATCCGACGGACGGCAGGCTCCGGTACCGGGGGCAGGAGATCGGCTCCCTGTCGCAGAAGGCCCTTCGCCCTGTTCGCCGGGAGATCCAGATGATCTTCCAGGACCCCGTCGCGTCGCTCAACCCGCGCCGCTCGATCGGTGAGTCCGTCGCCGACCCGCTGCGTGCGGCCGGTGTGTGCGACGACACCCGGATCCGGGCGCGCGTCCGGGAACTGCTGGAACGCGTCGGCCTCGACCCCGGCCGGTACGACCGCTACCCGCACGAGTTCAGCGGCGGGCAGCGCCAGCGCGTGGGGATCGCCCGCGCGCTGGCGGCCGACCCCAAGCTGATCGTCTGCGACGAACCGGTCTCCGCACTCGACGTCACCACCCAGGCACAGGTCACCGCACTCCTGGCCGAGCTCCAGCGCGAACTGGGCCTCGGTCTGGTCTTCATCGCCCACGACCTCGCGGTCGTACGCCAGGTCAGCGACCGCGTGGCGGTGATGCGGCAGGGCCGGATCGTCGAGCAGGGCGCGGTGGACGAGGTGTACGGATCGCCGCAGGACCCGTACACCCGGCAGCTCCTGGCGGCGGTGCCCGCACTCGATCCCGGGGTCGCGGCCGTGCGCCGCGCGGCCCGCGAGGAACTGGCCGCAGCCTGACTTTCCGTAATCGCACGCGTCATTGTCGCAACTGAACGCGATGGGTGCGGGAAAGTTACGCCGGTTCACCCCTTTCGGTGGTGGGGGGGGCCACCCACCCGCGCCCCCCCCCCCCCGGGGGGCCGCCCCCCCTCCCGGGCCCCCCCCCGCCGCTGCGTCCCGGGCGCGGCGAAGTGGGCGCGCGGGACCCGGTCTG